>JAYTIP010000130.1:0-7421 GCA_043731745.1 Elusimicrobiota bacterium
TACGAGGGCCAGAAGACGCTCAACACCTTGCGCCTGGCGCAGGCCTCGCAGAAGCAGGCGCTGTCCAACCGCGACTCGGTCAAGCTCGACGTGACCTTGCGCGCCAAGGAGGCGTTCTACCGCCTGCTGCTCGCCCAGGAACGCGCGGCGGCGATGGACGAGAATCTCAAGGGCGCCGAAAAGGTCATGGCTGAGGGCGGCCTGGGGCCCTGGGAGCGCGTCGAGGCCGAGGCCGCTTTCGCCTCCTCGCGCTCGCGCGCCGCGGAGGCCCGCCACGCCCTCGACAGTGCGCGCCTCCAGTTCCTCAACGTCTTGAGCCTCGAGCTCGACACCTCCTTCCGCGTCGACGGCGTGCTCGAGACTCACGCGGCGAAGGCCGAGGTGGAGAAGGCCGTCATCTGGGCGATGGAGCTGCGCCCCGAGCTGCAGTCGCAGACCTACAAGGTCCAGATGGACGCCATCGGCGTGAACCTCGCGATCGGACGCCGCAACCCGACCGTCTTCCTCGCCGGCGACTACGAGCTGACCGCTCAGCGCTTCCCCCTCAAGAACAACAACTGGGACGTGACGCTCGGCATCAAGGTCCCCTTCGCCTACGACTTCTGGAGCCAGCTCAAGCAGAAGCGCGCCGAGCAGCGCCAAGGCGAGCTCGCGCGCGCGGAGCTGCAGGACCGCGTGCGCCTCGAGGTCCGCCAGGCCGCCGAGACCCTTAAGTGGTGGCAGGAGGAGTGGCCGCGGCGCGAGAGCCAGTATAAGCGCGTGCAGGGGCTCTACGACGAGGCCGCGGGCAAGGCCGGCTCCTCGCTGTCGCGCCTACGCGCGCGCGAGGGCGTGCTCGAACTGCGCCTGGCCCATCTCTCCGCCGTCATGGAGCACATCCTGGCCCGCGCGCGCTTCGAGCGTGCCGTGGGCCGGGAGCTTCCTCAGTGAGGCTAGTCTCGCTGCTGGCGTTGCTGATCGCGGCACCCGCCTTCTCCGCTCCCGATCTCTCCGCCGACGCGCTGCTGCGCGACCATCTGTGGCGCGAGGTGCGCCAGGCACCCGTCGAACGGCGTCCCAAGGTCGGCCTCGTGCTGTCGGCGGGCTCGTTGCGCGGCGTGGCGCACGTGGGCGTGATCCAGGCGCTCGAGGACGCGGGCTTTCCGATCGACGTGGTCGCGGGCACCTCGATGGGCGCGGTCATGGGCTCGATGTACGCCTCGGGCATGCCGGTCAAGAGCATCCGCGACTTCGCCTCGACGATCAAGGTCGACAGCGGCAACAACGTGTCGAAGACGCACCTCATCTCGATGCTGCTCTTCGACAAACTTTTATCTTCCGAGAAAACCGAGATCATGCTGCGTCAGGGCCTGGGCAACATCCGCTTCGATCAGACCCTCAAGCCTTTCGCGTGCGTGTCGATGGACGTCTACACGGGCGAGGCGATCATCTTTCGCGACGGCGACGTGGCCAAGGCGGTGCGCGCGAGCATGAACTTGCCCGGCATTTTTAAACCGCTGGAGTACCGTCACCGCTTTCTCGTCGACGGCGGCGTCGTGGACTACATTCCCGTCGACGCCGCCCGCCTGCTGGGCGCCGAGTGGACGATCGCGAGCGTGACCGAGACCGACTTCACGACCGCGCGGCCGGAAAACGTGCTCGAGAGCCTCATGCAGGTCATCGACATTCGAGGATCCTATCTCTCGCATCAGCAGCGCAAGCAGGCCGACTTTCTCATCGAGCCGCCGGTCGGCGACATCGGCATGTTCGAGGATCATCGCGTCGGCGAGGCCATGGACAAGGGCACGATCACCGCGTCGACGCGCCTGCAGGCCGCCGAGGAAAGCCTGATCCTCGCCTCGATCCCCAAACTGATCGCCGGCTGGAGCGCGCCGGGGGAACGCAAATGAGAACCTCGGCGCGCGCGGCCGCCCTCATACTCGCACTATCGGCGGCGGCCGTTCCCGCCAGAGCCTGGCGACTGTGGGGCGAGCCGTCGGACAGGAAGATCCGGCCGATCCAGGAGCTTGCCGACGCGCGCAAGCCCCGCGAGGTCATCGCCGCGCTCACGCCCGATTTCATGCAGACCTTGCGCGGCACCGACCTGCGCCAGGCCTATGTCCTCAAAGGCGACAACCTCGACCTGCTGGGGCGGGCCGACGAGGCGCTGGGCGTGTATCAGATCGGCGTGAATCTTTTCCCCAAAAACGTCGACTTGCTCACGCGCCAGGGAGACCTGCTCCACCGCATCGGCCTCGACGAGCAAGCGCGCGTTTTGTATCTCAAGGCGATCGTTTATGAGCCCAAGCACTTCGGCGCCCAGCTCGGCCTCGCCGAGATCGACCGCCGCTTGGGTTTTCTCGAACGCTCGGCGTCGCACTACGAGATCGCGCTCGAGACTTTGGACAAGCGCGCCGACGTCTGGCGCTCCTACGCCGAGACCTTGCTCGCCCAGCGCGACTGGAAAACCGCGGAGCTGGCGCTCGCGCGCTCGCACGACCTCGAGCCGAACAATTCCGATGGACGGATTCTCATCGCCTTCGCGCGGCGCGCGCAGGGCGACCTGCCCGGAGCGCTCGCGGCGCTCGACGACGCGATCGCGGCGGGGGCGGGCGTGGGCGCGTTACGCGCCAAGGCGCTTTGGCTCATTGAGGCCGGCCGCGCGACCGAGGCCCTGGCCGTGGCCGACGCGGTCCTGATCGAATCTCCCGGAGATTCCGCCGCGCTGTGGGTGCGCGCGCGCGTGTTGATGCTCAAGGGCCAGAAGGCCAAGGCGGCGCAGGAACTGGAGCCGTTGACGGCCGCCGTGCGCGGGGACTTCTCGGCGCGGGCGGCGCGCGGGCTGCGGGACGCGCTGAAATGAAGATTCGCTTTTGGAAGCTGTCAGGTGCGGGAAACGACTTCGTACTTCTCGAGGGAATGCCGAAGGCACGCACGGGGGCGGCGCTCGCGAAGAAGCTTTGCGACCGGCATTTTGGGATTGGAGCCGACGGATTGCTCGTTATGAGCAGGAAAGCCGGAGCGGTACGACTCGATTACTGGAACGCCGACGGGTCCGCGGCCTTCTGCGGGAACGGTTCGAGGAGCGGCGTGGTGTGGGCGGCGGCGCGAGGCTGGCTCAAGGGCGAAGAATTCAAGGTCACGACGAATCGGGGAACCTTGTCGGCACGACTGACCGGGAAAGGACGCGCCGAGGTGCAGATGCCGGCGCCGAAGAAGCTCAAGCTCGGCCTCAAGCTCGGCTCGGTCCAGGCCCACTTCGTCGACACCGGCGTGCCTCACGCGGTCGTCTTCGTGCCTCACGTCGACGAAGTCGACGTCCGCGCGCGCGGGCGCGAGCTGCGCTTCCATAAGCGCTTCGGGAAGGCCGGAGCGAACGTCAATTTCGTCGAGATGCGCAAGAACGAACTGCTGATCCGCACCTACGAACGCGGCGTGGAGGACGAAACGATGGCCTGCGGCACCGGCATAGTGGCGTCCGCGTTCATCGCACGCGTGCTCGGCTTCGACTCCATGCCCGTGCCCGTCAGGGTGCGCGGCGGCGTCCTGACCGTCTCCTTCGACGGCGCACCCCGCCTGGAAGGCCCGGCAATAGTCACTTTCACCGGAGAGGTTCATCTATGAAGTTCGAAGGCTCCTATGTCGCGCTCGTCACCCCCTTCGACCGCGAAGGGCGTCTTGATGAGGACGCCTACCGCCATCTGATCCGCCTCCAGCTCAAAGGCGGCACGCGCGGGCTCGTGCCCTGCGGCTCCACGGGCGAGGCCGCGACCTTGATGCACGAAGAATACCGTCGCGCGATCGAAATCGCCTGCGACGAGTCGCGCGGAGAGGTGCCGGTCATCGCCGGCGTGGGCACGAACGCGACCTGGAAGGCAGTCGAGTCCGCGCGCGAGGCCGAGAGCCTGGGCGCCGACGCGTTGCTCGTGCTGGCGCCGTACTACAACAAGCCGACTCAAGAAGGGATCTATCAGCACTTCCGCGCGGTCGCGCGCGAATCACGCCTGCCGATCATGGCGTACAACATCCCCTCTCGCACCGGCGTCAACATCGCGCCGAAGACGATGGCGCGCATCGCCAAGGACTTGCCCACGGTCGTGGCGGTCAAGGAAGCGGCGGGCTCGCTCGATCAGGTCACGGAAATTCTTCAGCTCACCGCCGGGATCAAGGGCTTCACCGTCCTCTCCGGCGACGACTCTCTCACGATTCCGATGATGGCCGTCGGCGCCAAGGGCGTCGTCTCCGTCGTCGCCAACATCGCGCCCAAGCAGACGCAGGCGTTGTGCGAGGCGGCGCTCAAGGGTGACTACAAAAAGGCGGCGGCTCTGCACCTCAAGCTGTTCCCCTTGATCAAGTCGCTCTTCGTCGAGACCAACCCCATTCCCGTGAAGGCCGCGCTCGGCATGATGGGATTGTGCCGCCCCGAGCCGCGCCTGCCGCTTACCCCTCTGACGGCCGAAAATCGACCCGCGCTGAAGAAGGCGCTCAAGGAGTCCGGACTCATATGACCACCGCCACAGCCCCCGCCAAGAAAGACGTCTTCCCACCGCAGATCAAGTACATCGTCGGCAACGAGGCGTGCGAGCGCTTCAGCTTCTACGGCATGCGCGCGATCTTGACCGTGTTCATGGTCAATCACCTGATGATGCCCAAGAACGAGGCGTCGGCGGCCTATCACTGGTTCGTCTCCGCCTGCTACTTTACGCCGCTGCTCGGCGCATACATCTCCGACCGCTATTGGGGCAAGTACAAGACCATCATGACGCTGTCGGTCGTGTACTGCGCGGGCCACGGCGTGCTCGCCATGTTCGACGGCAAGACGGCGCTGTACTGGGGCTTGGGCCTCATCGCGCTGGGATCGGGCGGCATCAAGCCGTGCGTGTCCACGCACGTCGGCGACCAGTTCAGCGAGAAGAACAAGCACTTGATCCAGAAGATCTACGACATCTTCTACTTCGCGATCAATTTCGGCTCGACCTTCTCGACTTTGCTGATTCCCTGGGTGCTCGTGAAGTACGGCCCCTCGTGGGCGTTCGGCATCCCCGGCATCCTGATGGCCGTCGCGACCGTCGTGTTCTGGCGCGGCCACCCGCAGTACGTCAACGTCCCCCCGACGGGCAAGACCGGCAAGCCGGGCTTCCTCGCGATCCTGTGGGCGGCGATCATCGGCAAGCGCAAGCCGGGCGGGGACTTTTTCTCCGCGGCGCAGTCGAAGTATTCCGCCGAGGACGTCGAGGGCGCGCGCGCCGTCAAGGACGTGTGCAAGGTGTTCGCGACGATCTCGATCTTCTGGGCGCTGTTCGACCAGCACGGCTCCTCGTGGGTGCTGCAGGCCGAGCAGATGAACCTGAACTCACTCGGCGTTAAGTGGGAGGCCTCGCAGATCTCGGCGCTCAACCCGATCATGGTCATGGCGCTGATCCCGTTGTTCGCCAAGTTCGTCTACCCGTGGATCGAGAAGACCTTCAAGTTCCCGATGACGCCGTTGCGCCGCATGTCGGGCGGCATGGTCGTCGCCGCGACCTCCTTCGTCTCCGCGGCGCTGATCCAGGTCGTCATCGACCACGGCGGCCACCCGTCGGTGGCCTGGCAGTTCATCTCCTACCTCTTGATCACGATCGCCGAGATCATGATCTCGATCACGGGGCTTGAGTTCGCCTACACGCAGGCGCCGCGCGCGATGAAGAGCACGATCATGAGCTTCTTCTTCCTCACGATCACCGCCGGCAACGCGCTGACGGCGAAGATCGACGAGTGGAACAAGCTGCAGGGCGCGACCTTCTACTGGTTCTTCGCGGGCCTCATGGCCTTCGTGTCGGTGATCTTCATCTACACCGCCTACCACTACAAGGTCCGAGAGTACATCGAAGACGGCTCCGCTCCCGTCGGACACTAAATGGCGGAAATCCGCAAAGCGTCGGCCGCGCGGGAAGGCGAGCTTCGGAAGTTCTACGAAGCCGCCTTCCCGGAGCGGGCGGCGTTCCTCGCGGAGCATTGGGAGTGGCTGTACCGCGTCGGGCGCTTTCCCGGCATCGAACCGCTGATTCTCGTCGAGGGCGAGCGCGTCGTCGGCCACGCGGGAGCGATTCCCGTGATGGTGTCGCGCCTGGGGGCCGTCGCGCCGGCGATCTGGTTCGTCGACTTTAAGATTCTCCCGGAGTATCAAGGCAAAGGGCTCGGCAAGACTCTCACCGCGGCCTGGATGCAGATGTGCCCGGACCGGATCACCTTCTGTAACGAGCGCTCGATGGCCGTGTTCCGCGCGCTCGGCTGGAGCGAGCGCTCCGACGCGAAGGTTCGTTCGAGTCCCTTCGAGCTTTCAGGCCCTTTGCGCGCGCGCTACGGCATCGCCGGCGCCGTAGCGGGCACGGTCTTAGGTGGGCCCGTGCGCCTGGCTCTCAAGGCGCGGACCTACGGGGCCCCGGAGCTCAAGGTTGAGCCGATCCTCAACAGCGCCGGCGGCTTGGCCGAGCGCCTCGACGATCCCTCGGCCCCCACGCGCCTCGTGCGCGACTCGGACTGGATGCGGTGGCGCCTGCTCGAGAACCCGCGCATGGACGAGCACCGCCTCGCCTCCTCGGGCGGGGTGAACGCGGTGTTCCGGCTCTTGACGAGCCTTGGGCGCAAGCGCGCGCACCTGCTCCACGTGGGCCCGGGCCCCGCGCCCGCGCGCGCCGGCCTCGTCAAAGCCTTCACGCGCTGGGCGCTCGAGCAAGGCGTCGACGACGCGTGGCTCGCGACGAGCGACGCGGCCTTGCTGGCGGCCGCGGCACCCGTGCTCACGCGCTCTCACCCCCTGCGCTTCGCCTGGCACAGCGCCGACGCGACCGTCACCGCGGCGCTCGGCGGACCGCTCCCGACTCAGGGCATCGACAGCGATCACGACCTGATGTTCCCGTGAAGAACTCTTTTCTTAAAGCCGCCTTCGCCCTCGGACTCGACCGGCCGCTACGCTGGCTGCGGCGACGCCAGGCCGTCGTCCTCATGTATCACGGCTTCACCGACCGGCCCTCGGACGGTCTCGTCAATTATCAGGGCAACCGTCTCCAGCAAGACGCCTTTCGCCGACAACTCGCGTTCTTAAAGCAAAACGCTCATATCGTAAGCCTGCGTCAGGTCGCGGAGTCTCTCTCCGGCGGCAAGCCCTTGCCCGACTACGCGGTGGCTCTCACCATCGACGACGGCTACGAGTCGGTGTACACGCTCGGATTTCCCGTTCTGCGCGAGGCCAAGGCGCACTCGACCTTGTTCGTCGCCACGCAATTCGTCGACGAGCGCGTGCCGCTGTGGCCCGATCGCCTCGAATACGCGTTCGCCGGTGCCCCGGGTGACGCGGCCGTCCGACGCGAACGGCTTAAAGGCCTTCAAGTTCGCGCGAAGGACATGCTTCCCGCCGAGCGCGAAGCCTTGATCGCTCCGGTCGAGAACGAACTCGGCAAAAA
>JAYTIP010000131.1:0-12650 GCA_043731745.1 Elusimicrobiota bacterium
CGGACCTGTACGGGAAGTACGGCAAGGTGAAGGCGTTCCTCGACCGCGGCGCGCCCGAGGACGCGGCCTCCGAGGACAGCAAGAAAAAGCTCAAGGCGCTCAACACGGCGATCAACGCGCTCGAGATCGGGACCGACGACCTTTTTTGGCCGGTGAAGGAGGGAGCGCCGCTGGCCCAGGCGTGCAAGCTCGACGCGGCCAAGCTCAAAGGGGTCTACGCCGCGCTCGCGGAGCTGCGCGAGAAGATCAGCGACCGCGCCGCGGGGGCGTTGCCCGAGTCCGCTCGCGGGGCCGCGGGCGAGCTGGCGGCCCTCGAGAAAGAAACGGACGGTCTGATGGGCGGTCTGCAAGACGACGTGAAGATCTTCGAACCGAAGCTGGCGGCTCTTGAAGGCAAGGCCGGCGGCGTGCAAGCGGGCGAGGAGCTGAAGGAACGCGCCGACCTGCTCGCCTCGCATCTCGGCGAGATTCGCAAGCGCGTCGCGGCGGCGAAGGCCGCGACCGGGGGCGACGACTCGACGGGCGCGACGGCGGACGGCCCGCGGACTTTGAAGCAGCAGTACGCCCAGCGCGTCGCCGACGCCCGCCAGCGCGCGAAAGGGGCGATGAACGGTTCCTTCGGTGCGGACAAGCAGCCTGAGTCCATCGGCGCGCCCGGCGGCGGCGTGGTGACCTCGAAGGCCGGCACGACGACCGGGACCGCGCCGACCGGCGCCGGCGGCTTTAAGCCCAAAGGGATTTCTCACGGTCAGGACGCGATCGACAAGACGAGCGGCGTGAGCGGACGGGCGCCCGATCCCGACGGCGAGCAGCACGACGCGGGAACCGTGACTCAGTCCCTGAAGAACTCCGCGGTCAATCCGCTCGGCGGCGCGGTCAACCCGTCGTCGGAAGACGAGGCGTCGCGCAATCTCGCGAGAAAGAACGCGGCCAAGCGCTCCGAGCAACGCCTGCAGACGATGACCAACCGCGAGAGAGCCGAGGCCGAGATGGACGGCGCCGTCGACAACGGCTTCAACGTCAAGGACACTCAACTCAATAACGGTAACGGCAAGCTCGTTTTGGAGAGGACGAAGGGCCGTCGTGAGGAGCTGAGCTTCAGGGTCGTGGATTTCAAGCTCGTGAAGGGAGCCGGCGCCGGCGATCTGACCCCTGAGGAAGAGGGCACGATCGAGGCGCAGCTTGAAGAGCAGCAGAAACGCGCGGGAGCGAAATAGATGGGTGAAGAAGGCAAACCGGCGCACGCGGCGGAGTTCAGCGCGAGGCTGACGGCGTTCTGCGTGGACGTCGCGCTCGCGGTCGCGGGCTATTTCCTCACGCTGAAAGCGGTCTATCCGGCGTTTTCGCCGTTGATGAACCCGCACGGACGCGTGTGGATGGCGCTGTGGGTGGGGCTGTTCGTCGTGTACCAGGCGTTCTTCTCGTGCGAGGACCGTCGCACGGTGGGCAAGGCCCTGATGGGCCTGAAGGTCGTCGACGGCGACGGCGAGCCGCTCGAGCTCGGGACGGCGGTCGTGCGCGCGGCGATGTACCTGCCCAGCTCGATTTTCAACCTCGGATTTTTGTGGGCGCTGTTCGACAAGCAGGGACGGGATTGGGCGGACCTGGCGACGGGCAGCCGCGTGGTCTCGGTCGTGCCGGCGTCGCCGGCGCGTTCGATGATCCTGCGCGCCACGGCGTGCCTGTGCCTCGCCGTGCTGAGCGGCGCGTGGTACTGGAACAACGTGCTGAGCGTGAAGCGCCAGCGCGCCGCCGACGCGGGTTACTCGGCCACGGGGCTCTCCGAGATCCGGCTCCTGCAGAAGCGGTTCTTCCGCAAGAACGGCCGTTACGCCGACAGCATCTCGGATCTGGCGTCGGTGAGCGAGGAGCCAAAGGCCTTCCAGGAGGACGCGCGGATCCTGTTCGACGACCTGCGCATCACCGCCTCGACGAGCGGCTACCGCATCGTCGGCCGCGCCACCGACGCGGCCAAGACGCCGATCGCTTTCACCGGCCCGTAAGGCTGGCGAAAAACGAAAGCGTCCGTTATACTCACGGTCCCGGCGCCGTCGCCGCGCCGAATCCCAGTTGTTCGGAGGCCTCATGGCTGATCCGAGACAGGATGTGGTGGTGGACCTGCCGCAGAGAGGTTCGTACTCGTGGCCCGGGCGGGACGACTTGGACGCTCGCACTCGGATTCTGCTCGAGACGCGCACGCTCGACGAGTTGATGTACGCCACCGGCACGATCGAAGTGGAGAATCTTGAGTCTGTGCTCGGCTACTGGGAGTACTTGCAGGCCGACTGGAAGTGGCTGCACGATCCTCAGTTCCGCGCGGAGAACCCGGAGTACTTCTCCTGGCACACCGCGAGCCTGCGCGAGGGCGGACATTATCTGCGCTCGACGAAGTGGCGCGGGGGGATTCCGCGGACCGAGGGCGTGAGCGAATACCTCGACCTGTTGAATAACTAGCGGCGCGTCACGACTTCTTGGCGTGCATGCGGCGCAGCTGCTGGCCGATGTTGCCGCCGACGCGGTCGCGCCAGTCGAGGAAGGACTTGCCTTTGTCCTGTGCGCGTTCGGCCGGCCCTCGGTAGAGGAAGTGGTGGGCGACCTCGCCCATCGCGACGAGGGCGGCCGGGCCGAAGAGCAGGAGCATCGCCGAGTTGTCGCCGAAGGCCTGCAGCCACATCGCCATCGCGCCCAGCGCCGCCGTCGGGTAGAGAAACGCGAGCGCGCTCCACGCCTGGCGAAACGCGGTCTTGCCGGCTTCGCTCATTTTGGGATAGCCCCAGTAGCGGCTCGCCCAGAACCCCGACACGAGGGCGAAGTGCAGGGGGATGAGCAGGAGCGGGAAGGCGACGACGGCGAAGGCCGCGGCGGACGGGGCGTTGGCCATGTGCTGGAACGCGGTCCAAAGCCCGGCGCTGAGCGCGGCCATGCCGCCGCCAAGGACGGCGGAGTTTTTAAACGCCTTCGCGACGCCGGGCGGCATGCGCCGCGATGAGGACGGCCGGAAAGGAGCGAGTGCCGAGGCCGGAGCGTCTTGCGGCCCCGTCTCGACGGAGGCGGCAAAGCCGCGCGAGGCGTTCGCGTCGAAGAGAGCGTTGAGCGGAGTGATTTCGCCGCCGGAGCCGGGCTTCACCGCGGTCAGCGCCGCGCCGGTTTGTGTGAGCGCGTCGACGGGCTTGGCGGAAACGCCCACGGCGGGAAGCGGGGCGGCGAGCGCGGGCGAGAGCGAGAGGGCGAGGGGTGCTTGAATCGCGGGCGTCAGCGCGGAAGGCTGAAGCGACGGCGCAAGGCTCGCGGCGGTCAGCGCCGAGGGGCTGAGCTGAAGCGACGGTATCGGAGAAACGCCGGTCTTAAAGGAAGGGGCTTCCGCGGGGAGCGCGATCTCGACCGCGCGCCCGACGGCCGCGCCCGCGGGCGAGGGGAATATTAAAACGGCGAGCAGGAGCGAGACCGGGGGCACCGCCTAAGGGTAGATCGCGCTCGGGCGAATATCAAGCCCAGCGGGCTTGTCGCGTTTCCCAGCTGCCGGCGCGTATTAATCGTCCGCCTTCCGCGGACCCCAGGTAAATCCCGCCGGCGGTGATCCAAAAGAAGGCGTCCTGATCGTACTTCACGGCCAAGGCGCGGGCGGTGATCGCGCTTGCCAGTAGGCCCCAGCCCGGCTCGCGGTGCGAGCCCGACTCGTTGCCGCCGGTGACGCGGAAGCGCTTGATCTTAAGAGCGTCGAGCTCGGCGGCGAGCCGCTTGTCGGCCGCGCGGTTTTTGGCCGGCGTCGCTTTTTTGCCGCGAGGGTCGTAAGCGGTCAGGATGGCGAAGCGAGCGGGCAGGCGGCCCTTATGGACGGAGCGAAACCAAGCGTGGAAGTAGGACTTCTTGAGCGGCACGCTAGACCTGCTCGGGCGGCGGAGCCGGGGGCGCCGCCGGAGCGGCGGGGCCTTTGCAGACGATCATGTGCGTGAGCAGGCTCGAGACTTTTTCGCCGCAGCGTTTGCAGTAGCCGGGCTTGTTCACGCGGCCGAGCGAGCGGTCGCCGGACGCCTTGTTCTTGTGGTTGTAACGGTTCACGAGATCCTTCACGTCCTTGGCCCGGTCCGACTTGTCACGCAGGACCGGGCACTCCGGTTTGTGGTCGGAGAGCTTGACGACGTTCACCGCGTTGCACCGGAAGCAGATCTTCACGGTCTTAGTGTAGGACTTTCGGAGCGCCCTAAGGATTGTCTTCCACGGGCGGAACGGACTCGGGCAGATTATTGGGCGCGGGATGAGTGCGTCGCTGGGTCGGCGACATGCCCTCGTGCTGAGCGGGAGCGGCGTCGCGCCCGGTGTTGTCGTGCTTGGACTTGATGTCGCGGAAGTCGTGGCGCAGGCCGCGCAGGTCGTCCTGTAGTCGTCCGCGCGCCTCCTTCCACTGCGATGCGCCCGCCTCTTCGGCGGACACCGCGCGATTCTCGAGCGCGTCCAGGCGCGTGACGAGCGCGTCGTACTTTTCGCGCGAAGCCGTTCCGATCTCGGCGCGCGCGTCCGCGACGTCCTGCTTGAAGTCTTCGATCTCCTCGCGCAGGCGGTCGTCACGCTTGTCGATGTTGTCGTCGACGGCCTCGGCGGGCGTGCGACGCACCTGGGCGGCGGCGGAAAGCGGAATGAGAAGAACGGCGGCGACGAGTAGAGTTTTCATGGTTCCTCCTTGCGTCTTACGCACTATAGCCCCTGCGCCGCCGCGAGCCCATGGACGAGGTGTCAAACATCGTTGACGGTCTCGGTCTTGACGCGCGGCGCGGATCGGGGTATAACTGGGGCATGATCGACGAAACGGTCGAGAAAATCGAGTCGGCCATCAAGCAGGCGCGCACGGCCGACCCCAAGAACAAGGAAGAGCTCATCAAGCTCCTCGAGCAGCTCAAGGCCGAGATGCAGAGCGAGCGCCGCTCCGACGTTTTGCGCGCCGCCGACGAGGAATTGCGTCACGCGGCCATCGGCTTTGACGCGTCGCACCCCCAACTCGGCGCCGTCGTGGCCGAAATCAGCAACCTTCTGGCCTCCATCGGCATTTAACGGGACGGGCCTTGACGGGAATCCGGGGGGCTGTTACACTCAAATCGTCGGACGGTGATGTTCGACGGCCCCGTTGACGGGACCCAAAAGCGTTCGGACCCTGGTCTTCCTTTAAAAAAGCGGATCGGGGTCGCTCCTTTATAAGGCGCGATCTCGAGTGCCTCCGAGACGGAAACGGCGAGGAGGGTTTATGTCCATCCAATCGAGCGGTGAGTACCAGGATCGAGGTCTGGAGCTCCTCTTGGCGGACAGTCCGGAAGAGGCGCTGGCGGTCTTCGAAGAAGGCGCGCGCAAATTCCCGGGAGACGCGGAGCTCAACCTCGGGCGCGCGTTGACCTTAAACAGGCTCGGCGAGTTCGTGCGGTCCGGAGAAATTCTGGAAGGGCTGCGCCACACCCCGACGCAAACCGAGGACGTTTTGACCGGCCTGACCGAGTCCTATCTCGGCCGGGGCATGGTCGTGCAGGCCCGGGCGATCGCGCAGGAAGCGGCCGAGGGCCCCGCGAAGCACGACGCGGAGACCTTGTGCCGTCTGGGCCGGGTGTTCTACGCCAAGAAGCGGTTCGGCGACGCCGAACCGTTTTATGAGCGCGCCGCCGAGCTCTCGCCCAAGTGGGGCGAGGCGTGGTTCGGTTTGGGCGCGTGCCAGTGGGCGTTGTCGCACCCGGCGGGTGCGGAGGCCGCGTTGCGCCGCGCCGTCGAGCTCGAGCCCGAAGACTGGCAGGCGCGGCAGTTCTTAGGCTGCCTGCTCCACGACATGGGCCGCAAGAACGACGCGCGCACCATGCTCGAGAAGGTGCCGCTCAACGTGCCGTGGCAGAAGCCGGCGCTTGAGCGCATGGTCGCCATGGCGTGGTGGCCCAAGGAGCCGGAGCGCAAACAGCAAATGGAGACTTTGTGGCGCGGCGTGATGGGCGGGGCGCCCCGCGGCGGCGGCGTGATGGACATCCTCGAAGAAGTCAGCCGCAAAATGGAAGCGAAGTAGACTAAGTCAGTTCGACGACGGGCACGCACGCCTTGTCGAGCCACGGACGCACGAGCCGGAGATCGGTCGCGCTGAGCGCGAGATCGATCTCCGGCGCGCCTTTGAGCTCGAGGGTGTAGTACATCTTCCACCAGCGCCTGCGCGCGCGAGCGTCCACGACCTGGCTCCAAGGGATGAACACCGGCGGGTGGCACCACGACAGCAGGCCCGGCCAGGTGGAGAGATGAAGTCCCGCGTCGTCGGCCCCGATGACGAGACCGCCGTTGTAGCCCACCCAGCCGTTGAGGCAACCGTAGCCGAACACCGTCAGGGGCGCGGGTGCGGCCGTCGCGCGCGGATAGCGCGCCGCCAGGCGGTTCCAACCCAAGCGCGAGATCGTGTAGATCACGATCACGGGCATGCCCAAAGACATGAACGCGACGACCAGGCCGATGCCGGAATTCACCGTTTCATGATAGCAAGCCGCGCGCTATGCGATAATCCCCCATGGACAAAATGAAGGAGCTCGACGGCGTGATCGAACGCTTCGCGCGCGAGCGCAAATGGGGCAAGTACCACGGTCCCAAGAACCTCGCCATGGCGATGATCAAAGAGGCGGCCGAAATCGTCGAGATCTTCCAGTGGTTGACGCCGGCCCAAGCGAAGAAGCTCACCGCGGCGCAACGCGCCCATCTCGCCGAAGAACTGGCCGACACCTTCATCTACCTCAAGAAAATCGGCGCCCACTACGGCATCGACCTCCTCGACGCGTCCTTGGCCAAGATGAAGAAAAACGCCCTCAAGTACCCCGCCGCCCGCAACCAGGGCACCATCAACAAACGCAACAACTAGGGGTCTGACCCCTCGCTGTACGCGAGCGCGCTCAGGCCGTCGTGGATGACGGCGAGGCGTTGGGAGACGGTGAGCGTCGCCGGTTTGGTCTGGAGTTTGATCCCGACGATGGGGCAATCGGGGGCGTCGGCGAGGAGGGACTTCGCGGCGGCGGGAGTCATCAGAGATTCCGGGCAGCTCGTCGAGAACGGGGCGTGGGTGTCGCGCCATTCCCCGTAGGCGGGGTGCTTCGGGGTGACCCCGGAGAAGAAGATCGAGCCGAGCAGGTCCGCCTGCAGGGCGCGCGCGGCGTGTTCGCGCGGGCCGTCTTCGCCGCGCGTCTCGAGGGCGGAGCGTCCCCAGTTGATCCCAATGGCGACGGGCGTTTTTCCGGCAGAGCGCTTCACGGCGAGCACCTCGTCTTCGATTTTAAGGAAGCCTTTGTCGGGGGCGTGCGTCGCGACGGCGGCGTCGCAGTGCTCGACGAGTAAGGAGGCGCCCGACCAATCGCGCGAGCGCAGATCGGACAGCGACGCGATGAAGCCCTCGAGCGAGGATTTGGCGCCGGAGCCGCCGAGGCGGGGGGCGCAGTGGAGCTCGACGGCCTTCACGACGGGGCGGCCCAAGTATTTGTGCAGGTGTTCGATCGTGCGGCGCGCCGACTCGGCGAAGTCGAGCGCGCGCGAGCGGCCGTCGGGGTCGGCGCTCGCCAGGCCGAAGTGAAGGTCGTCCTTGAGGCGGTCCATGGTTCCGGGCAAGGTCGTGAGCACGAGCGTCCAATCGGGGCGGATCTGGTCGAGCAGCCAGCCGTCGTCGCGGGGGTGCAGGCGGCCTGTGAAGGGCTGCTCGAGGCCGGCGACGCGCATGTCGGCTAAGCCTTGGTACAGGGCGGCCTCGGCGTTTTGATCGAGGCCGGCGGCGGCCGCGTAAGCGCCCACGTGAATTCTCACCGCCCCATGGTATAAGAATCGTCCTTCAGAAGCCTAGGCCTTTTGCCGAACGCGCGGTTGGGCCTTTGGGACCGACTCGAAGGCCTCGCCCGGGGTAGACTTGGGCCATGGTCAAAGCGATCCGGCGTTTTGCGGCGGTCGTCGCGGCGTTGAGCGTGGCTTTGCCGTCGGGCGCGCAGATGCGCGTGGAGTTGCCCGTCGCCCCCGTGGGCGGACTCTCGGTGCCCCTGACCCCGTTCACCTCTTTCTCCGCGCCCGCGCTGACGGCGTCGCCCCTGTCGATGCCCTCCTTGGCGCCGAGCCTGACGCCCTCGCTCGCACCCGTCGCCGCCGTTCCTGTGCCCGCGTCTCTGACGGAGAGCCGCGCCTACTTCGACGGCGCCGCCTCCAAGCCCGAGCCGTTGATGGCCGATCCGGAACCCGCGCGCCCGCTGCGCGGTGAAACCGTCACGCTCAACGGCGTGAACCTGCCCGCGCGCATGTGGTCCGACAAAACGGCGATCTCCCAACAGCTCATCGCGGCCATCGACGCGTCGCGCGTGTCGATCGACATCGCCATCCACGGCCTGGCCCTGCGCGAGGTGATGGCGGCACTCGTCGCGGCCAAGAAGCGCGGAGTTAAGATCCGCATCGTGATGAACCAGACCCACGTGTGGCCCGAGAAGCAGCGCGATACGCGCACGCCCGAGGTTCAGCAGCTCATCGACCTCGGCTTCGACATCAAGATGCTGCGCGGCGGCGACATGTTCGGCGTCATGCACAACAAGATCGCGATCTTCGACGGGCAGATCTTGGAAACGGGGTCGTATAATTGGACGCACGCCGCCGACGCCTGGCACTGGGAGAACGCGATGTTCCACGCCGAGCAGGCGCGGATCAAGGCGTACCAGGAGTACTGGAATTGGATGTGGTCGATCGCGGCTAAGATCGGCACGAAGGCCCCTCCGCTTCCCACGCCGATCCCCGAGGGAGAGCCGCACCCCGGCCTGCCCGCCGCGCCGCAGGACGCGGCGCGGCCTATTACCTTCAACGGTTCGGACTTCCCGGCCCAGGCGTTCTCGCCCGGAGGCGTGACGGCGCACCTCGTGCGCGCCATCGACGCGTCGCGCGTGTCGATCGACCTCGCGAACTTCTCCTTCACCAACGAAGAGCTACGCGACGCCTTGCTGCGCGCCAAGGAGCGCGGCGTGAAGGTGCGCATCGTCTTCGACGCCCAGCAGTACCGCTACCTCTCCGAGATGGGCTGGTTCGCCGAACAGGGCTTTGACGTCTTGATCTCCGCGGGCAAGGACGGCCAGAAAGGCGTCATGCACAACAAGTTCGCGGTGTTCGACGGCAAGCTCGTGGAGGCAGGCTCGTTTAACTGGACGCGCAACGGCGAGAAGAACAACTACGAGAACGCCATGTTCCTCGACGCCCCCGACGACACGGCGGGCTTCGCCGCCTACTTCGAGCGCATCCGTGATCAAGCCTGGGTGCCCGGTCCCGGCGATCACGCCGCCCCGCGCCCCGAAGATTTCGACCACCGCGCTTTCTAAACGCAGGGTTGACGGCTCGGCGGACGCGGGCTACACTGAGCCCGTGGCGCCCCTCCGCTTTTTAACGCTCTCTCCGCTCGTGCTGGCCGCGGCTTTGGCGCGCGCGACGGCGCCTCCGGCGATTAATCCGTGCGACGGCCCCGCAGCGGCCATCAATCCGAACTGCGGCGGCAGCGTTTCGCTGTCGCCGAACACCACGATCACTCCGCTCCCCGGCGGCTCGGGCGCCGGTGGCGGCACGGGAGACGGCGGAGACGGCAAAGGCGGCAATTTAACGCTTTCACCGGCGAAGCCTGATTTATCGGGGAATGTTCCGATTTTTCACATCCCGACGAAGCCCGGAACGCCGGGCACCGCAGACACCGGGGCCGCCCCCGTGGGAAACGGCGGGCTCGCCGCAACGCCTGTCCCAGGCGCCGTCGCGACGCCGCCCGCCGCGATGGGTCAGACGGCGCCCGCGGTGTCGCCTTTCGGCGAGAAAACGGGTGACTCGGCGCTCGCGATCAAGGCGGGAGTCGAGCTTCAGTTGGGCGACCTCGCCGCGGCGTGCGAGCACGCGCGCGCCGCGCTCAAAGACAATCCCAAGGACGCCAAGGCGATCAAGATCGAGGGCCTCGCCTGCCGGGCGGGCCTCTCGAGCGGTCCGAAGGATTTGAACGGCGGCGACCTCAAAGGTCCGCCCGCCAAGGACGTGATGATCGACCCGACGAAAGGCGCCAAGCTTCTGCGCGGCGCGATCGGCGGGGGCACGATCCTCGGTCCCGGCGCTTTGCAGGCCTGGCTCGAGCGCATCACGCAGACGAAAGCCGGCGGCGACGACGCGCAGGTGATTCTTCTAGCCGAGCAGGCGCTGCGCGAGTTCCCGGGGAACATCCTCGTGCTCGACGCGCAAGCCACCGCGATGAACAAGGTGCGCGACTTCAAGGGCGCGCTCGCCGCGGCCAATCAGGTTTTGGACCTCGATCCCAACCACGCGACGGCCTGGGCCAATAAAGCCTTCGCGTTGCGCGGCCTGGGGGACAAGAAGGGGTCGATCGACGCCTTACGCCGCGCCGCCGAGCTCGACCCGCGCTTTGAGGCCGCGCTCAAGGCCGCGCTCGCGGGCGACGCCGCGAGCCTCTTCGACGACGTGGGCAACCAGCTCGGTAAGAAAATCCCGCTGGCGGCCTGGATCGGCGTTCCCGCGGGGCTGGGCTTTTTGCTCATGCTCGCGGTCGTGCTACTCAAGCGACGCGCGAACGCGCCGAGCGACGCGGACGCGACGACGGTGTCCGCTCCCCTGGGGCCGGTCACGCCGCGCGCTCTCGGCGCCGGCGACGTCGTGGGCGGAAACTTCCGCATCGACGGCGAACTCGGCCGCGGCGGGATGGGCGTCGTGTACGACGCCTTCGACAACAAGCTCGAGCGTAGAGCCGCCATCAAGCAACTCCAGCGCGACGCGAGCACGACGGCCGACGACCTCACGCGATTTCTAAAAGAAGCGCGCCTCGTCGCACAGCTCAAGCACCCGCACCTCGCCGAGATTTACACGGTCATCGAGGAGCGGGGCGAGCTGTTGCTCGTTTTTGAATTCGTCGACGGACGCACGCTCGATAAGGTGATCTCGACCAACCGAGGCATACCGCCCGCGCAGGTTGACAAGATCCTCGAGGCGATCACGGGCGCGCTCGACTACGCGCACGCAAAAAAGATCATCCACCGCGATCTTAAGCCTTCGAATGTCATGGTCACGCGAGACGGGGCGACGGTCAAGGTGATGGACTTCGGCATCGCTCATCAAGCGACCTCGACTGGGTTGACGCGGACCTCGGCCTCCGGCACGCCGCCCTACATGGCGCCCGAGCAGGGGATGGGCTCGGTGTCGAAGTCCTCCGACCTGTACGCGCTCGGCGTGATGACCTACGAGATGCTCGCGGGTGTGCGCCCGTTCGAGGGCCCGGATTTCCTGGAACCCAAGTTGCGCAAGGAGTTTCCGCCCGTGACCCAGCGCGCGCCGGCGCTGCCGGCGGGGCTCGACGCGTTCTTCGCCGCCGCGCTCGATCCCGATCCCACCAAGCGCCCGGCCACCGGTGCGGCGTTCCTGCAGGCCTACCGCCAAGCCCTGGCCTGACCTTGACTTATCCGGACCCCGGTGATATACTGTCCATATAGTTTAACATCAAACTAATATGGGATCACGATACGACGGGACGAAGACGGAGGTGCGGGCGCTCAACGCGTTCATCGCCCTGCAAAGGGCGGCGGAGAGCGTGGAGAGCGCGACGCAGGCGGAGATCGTGAAGGCGGACCTCACGCAGAGCCAGTTCGGGGTGCTCGAGGTGTTACTGCATCTGGGGCCGATGTGCGCGAAGGATCTGGCGGGGAAGTTGCTGAGGAGCAAAGGGAATCTCACCTTGGTCGTGGAGAATTTGGAGAAGCGGGGGCTCATCAAGAGAACGCGCAACGACGACGACCAGCGAATTCAAACGGTCACCTTGACCAACAAAGGCCGGAAGCTGATCATGGCCATCTTTCCGGAACACGTCCGGGGCATAACGACCGCATTGGCGGCGTTAACGGCCACGGAGCAGGAAACGTTGAGGCATATATGCCGAAAGCTCGGACGAGCTCAAGGATAAGGAGGCGGTTATGAAAAACAACGACAAGATCGAAGGGTATATCGAGGTGCGCAAGGCAAACGACCGTTTCCACACTCAGATTTCCTGGCTCAACGGCCGTCACAGCTTCAGCTTCGGCCAGCACCAAGATCCGACGAACACCCATCACGGCCTGCTCCTCGTCAACAACGAGGACTACATCGACCCGATGAAAGGCTTCAACACGCACCCGCACCAGGACATGGAGATCGTGACCTGGATGCTCGAGGGCGAGGTGGAGCACAAGGACTCGATGGGCAACAAGGGGATCATCTACCCCGGGCTCGCCCAGCGCATGAGCGCGGGCACGGGGATCTATCACTCCGAGATGAACTCCCGGTCGGACACTCGCGCGCACCTAGTCCAGATGTGGGTTCTTCCAGACACGGAGCGCATCACGCCCGGCTACGAGCAGCTCGACATCAACTCCGAGTTGTCGAAGGGTGAGCTCATTGCCCTCGCGTCAGGCGACAAGGACCTCGCGGCAATCCGCATCCGCCAGAAGGACGCGACCCTCTGGGTCGGCCGCCTGGCTCCGGGGAAGTCGGTCAAGGTGCCTGAGGCTTCGCATGTGCACCTGTTTGTGGCCAAGGGCACGGGCGCGCTCGAAGGCGCCGGCGCCCTCGACCAGGGCGACGCCGCCCGCCTCGTCCACGCCGGCACCCCGAAGTGGACCGCGGGCCCC
>JAYTIP010000132.1:0-4600 GCA_043731745.1 Elusimicrobiota bacterium
CGTCGACGGTCACCTTCAGCATCGGATCGGCGGACCCGCCGTCGGAGGAGACGGTCATGCCCACTCGCGGGTTGCTCAGCGAGTTCACCAGCCAGTTCACCGCGCGAGTCAGCGGGTTCTCGGGCAGCTGCACGCCGCCGCCGCCCGCACCCTTCTCCTTGTCGGCGCCCTTCATCGCGTCCTTGAGCTTGCCCTGCTGGTGCTTGTTGTCCCAGCGCGCGAAGATTTCGTGCTCCTTGAACCACTTTTTAAGCCGCTCATAGAAAGGCCCGTTTCGCGGATCGGCGAGGACGGCCTTGATCTTCTCGAGCGAGTCCTCGGACATGGCCTTTTCCTTCAAGTATTCGGCGGCCTTGTCGGGGTATTGCTTCATGAGGGCGTCGAGCTTCTGCTCGTCGGAGAGCGCGCGGAACTCCTCCTTCGCCATCATCTCGTCGACGAGGGTCTCAAGCGCGTTCTTCATCGCGTGCTCGGTCTCGTAGGCCGAGACCTCGCTGTCGAGGCCGAGGTCCTCTGAGATCTGCACGATCACCGCGGCCCACTGGCTCATGATCTCCATGAGGTCCTGGACGGCGGCCTCGGAGCGGACCTTCTCGCGGATGCACCAATAGTCGTAGGAGCACGGCAGCGCCAGGAACAGCAGAGGCAGGGCGAGCGCGAAGTGGAAGTAGGCGGCCGCGTAGAACGCCGCGAGGGCCGTGAAAGTCACGCCGTTGGCCAGGCGGTTGACGCCCTTCTGCGTGCGCACGCCCATCGAGTCGGCGAGCCAGGTCAGCACGTTCGAGGGACCCTCGTACAGGCGGCGGAACACGCCTTGGTAGCCGCGCTCCACCTTGGGGTTGAACACCCACTTGGCGTAGAAGCGCTCGGGAAGGACCGAGGCGAGGATCTTGCCGCCGTCGAGCTGCGGCAGCGGGAGCATGTTGAACGCGGCGAGCGCCAGGTTCATTTTGGCGAGGCCCAAGGCCACGAGCGCCAGCACGCCGCCCGCGGGCAGCATTGCCGCCGCGCCGAAGGCGAGACCGGCGATCAGCAGGTTCGTCGCGGGACCGGCCGCGGCGACCCAGAAGGCGTTGCGCGCCGAGCGCGGACCGCCGAAGGGCGAGCGCAAGTTGTTAAAGTCCGCGTCGACGGGCTTGCCCGCCCCGAGCAGGATCGGGAAGGGCAGGAGCAGGCTCGAGATCGTCAGCGACAGCGCGGGCACGATCACGGTCTTGACCGCGTCGATGTGGTTGAACGGGTTGAGGCTGTGAGAGCCGGCATGTTCGGCGGTGTGATCGCCCAAGCGGTGAAGGACGGCGATGTGGGCGATCTCGTGCGCGAGCACGGAGACGACGAGCCCGGCCGCGAGCGTCAGCACCGGCACGGCGCCGAAGTGAATCGCGACGGCGATCGCGGCGATCACGGAGAGCGGAGCGACGATCTTGGCCCAGACGGGCGTCCCGTGTTCGTGACGGATCTCGCCCACGCGGCGCGCGGCCTCGGGAGTCGGAATCGAGCTGTCGTTGATGATCGAGGTCGTGCGTTCGGAGGCCTTGGCCAGACCCGTCGAGCGGATCTCGGTTCCTTTCGCGGCGACGGTCGCGTCTTCCAGCTGCTTGCGGCCGGCGGCGGAGCCGTCGAAGGTCTCATCGCCGGAGCGGCCGAGGAAAGGGAGGTACTTCGAGAGCGTCGCGCGGATTCCCCCCTTCGGAGCGGGACCGACCCAGCGCGGGCCGGCCTTGACGGGAGCCGACGGAACGGACGGAGTCGCGGGCGCTTCGGGGGCGCCGGAAGCCTTCTCCTCGGTTTTGACCCAACGCGGACCGGACGGCGTCACGGGCTTGACGGGCGTCACGGCGGATTCGGGCGCCGGAGCGGGAGTCTCGTTCTTGGCCGCGGCGGAGAGAGGCGCGGGCATGGCGAGTGCGCTGGGCGAGGCGGCGGGAGAGAGGGACGGAGTCAGGCTGACCCCGAGAGCGGAAACCGGGAGCGCCTGGACGCCGGAGGAGTTCACCGACGGGACGAAGCCGCGCGCGGCGTTGCCGGCTTCAGCGGAGCTGGCTGCGCGGAAGGTCTGCGCGGCGACCGGACCGGCCGTGGTGGTGATAAACAGCGCACCGCTCACGATCACGGACACGACGGACTTCGAAGTTTTGATCCACCGCAACGATGTCATTGGTTCTCTCTCCTGAGTACCACTACAACGCGCAACCACATCTATAGGAACAGGGGCCCATTATAGAGTTCGTTGATCTCGATCAATAGGGACCGAGGGCCCAATGGACGCGGAGATTAGGACCCATGGTCCAAGGGGACCAATGGGTGCGTCACTCTTGTCGATTTGCGGGTCGCGCTAGGCGCGGAGCGAAAGAATGACGCGGATGCCGGCGAGGTTGACCTTCTTTTCCATCAACCCGCGCACATCGCGCAGGCGTCCGAGGTCGGCGTCGTTGTACAGACGCTGGCGCCCCTGCGTGCGCGAGGGGCGCAGCAGGCCGTGGCGCTCGATCCAGCGCAAGGTCCAGATCGGAATGCCCGTCAAACGCGACGCGGCCCCGATCGTGTACACCGGGGTCGCGTTCGTGCGTTTGACCGGACGGTAAAGCCTACCCACGAGGAGGGCGTCTCCCGGGCTTGCGCGCGGGACGCGGCGAAGAGACCGGCTCGGGCAGCGAATGCTCCGAGCGGATTTTAACGTAGGGCGTCCAAGTGGCGGTTCTCTTCACGAACATCCAGGGCATCAGGTCCTTGGCGATCATCGGCGTGACCTCCTCGTCCGTCCGCGTCTGCTGCTGCGGAATATATAACAGCTTTCCTAATATATGTCAATAGGTAATCTAACAGATAATATCATGGCGTTCCCGCACGCCGGAACTTTGTTAGGATTTCACCCGTGAAGACGCTTCAAATCTATCTCGCCGACCTTCATATGCTGCTCAAAGAGCGCGACTTCGTCTCGGCGCGAACCTTGCTCAAGGAGATCGGCCCGATCGACCTCGCCGACGGCTGGGATCGTTTCGACGCCGACGAGCGCGTCGCGATCTTCCGGCTCAGCACGCGGCAGAAGGCGATGCAGGTCTTCGAGGAGCTCGAAAGCCACCAGCAGGCCGCGCTCGTCGGCAGCCTCCAGCACCAGGACGCGCAGGAGCTACTCAGCGATCTCGATCCCTCCGCGACGAGCCGCATGATGCGCGGCCTTTCGGCGCCGCTCGTGCGCCAGCTCAACTCGATCATGAAGAAGGGCGGTCAGGAGTGCGTGCAGCAGTACCTCCAATTCCCCCCCGAGTCGGTCGGCGCGCTGATGCGCGGGCGCTACGTCACGCTCGAGGAGAAGTGGACGACGAAGGCCGCGGTCGAACGCATTCAATACAGCACGCGCCTGCGCCGCATCGAGGAAACGCACCTCGACACGCTCATGGTCGTCGATTCGAAGAACGCGTTGCGCGGCGTCGTCGGCCTCAAGTCGCTCGTCGTAGCACCCAACGATATGCTCGTGCGCGAGCTCATGGACCCCGCGCCGCGCACGCTGACCCCCGAGATGGACCAGGAAGCGGCCGTCATGCTCTTCACGAAGTACAAGCTCAAGAGCGCGCCGGTCGTCGACCGCGACGGCCTCCTGCTCGGCGTCGTCGTCTACAAGGACATCTTCGCCATCGCCCGCGCCGAGACCGAAGAGGACTTCGCGAAGATGGCCGGCACGCAGACCGGACTCCTGTCCCAGCCCGCGTGGAAGATCGCTAAAATCCGCCTGCCCTGGCTCGTCGCGACGTGCGCGGGCGAGATGCTCGTCTCGAGCATCATCAAAGGCCACGAAGAGACGCTCGCCAAAATCGTCGCTCTCGCCACCTTCATCCCCCTCATCTCCGCGATGGGCGGCAACGTCGGCTCACAAACCGCGACCGTGATGGTACGCGGCCTGGCCACCGGCGAAATCAGCCACGAGGGCGAGTCCGACGCCGTGGTCAAAGAAGTCGCCGTCGGCATGATGATCGGCGCCGTTTACGGTTTGCTCATCGGTTTCTGCGCCCAATTCTTCTACGGTGACCGTTACGGTTGGCATTTCTCGGGAGTCGTCGGCTTCACGATGTTCATTTCCATGACCGCCGCCGCCACCGCCGGCTCCATCGAACCGCTCGTCTTCCGCCGCCTCGGCATCGACCCCGCCACCGCTACAGGTCCGCTCATCACCACGTTCACGGATCTTCTCTCGACGTTGGTCTACTTCACCCTCGCCGCCAAGCTTTTACTCTAGGCCTCGGCGAAAGGGGCGGAGAACTGATACCCGGCGGGACGTAGGGGCGCCGCGTTCGTATGTGCCGTGGAGAGCGGCCGCCCCTCGAGCGAGGGTCAATCCCGAGCGGTCCCGCCGGGTATCAGTTCTCCGCCCCGCCCGCACGAGCCCTAAAAAAAGAAGACCCCCGCACTTGCGTGCGAGGGTCTTCAGTTTTAATCCTGCGAATTACTTCGCGGGAGTCGCGGCGGGAGCGGCCTCGGCCTTCGGCGCGTCGGCCTTCTTCTCGGCGGACTTCTTCGCCTTGCGAGCGGCCTTCTTCTCGGCCTTCTTCGCCTTCTTCTCGGCCTTCACGTCGGCCTTCTTCTCCATCGCCGGCTTCTCGGC
>JAYTIP010000133.1:0-7836 GCA_043731745.1 Elusimicrobiota bacterium
TGACGGCCGCGTGCTGGCCCTCGAGCTCCGGCGAAGCCGCGTCGTGGACGACGAGCAGGCAGTCGGCTGCCTCGACCTCCTCGAGCGTCGAGCGAAACGCGGCGATGAGCGAGGTTGGCAGGCGCTGGATGAAGCCGACGGTGTCGGTGATGACGGCCCAGCCGCCGGCGGGCAGGCGCACGCGGCGCGCGGTCGGGTCGAGCGTGGCGAAAAGCTTGTCGTCCGCGTACGCGGCGTATTCCCCGGTCAAGGAATTCAACAGCGTGGACTTGCCCACGTTGGTGTAGCCGACGAGCGCGATTTGCGGGACGGGTACGCTCGCGCGGCGCTCGCGGCGCAGGCGGCGCGAGGAGCGCACGCGCTCGAGCTCGGCCTTCAGATGCTTCATGCGAAGTTGAATGTGGCGCTTCTCGTACTCGAGCTTGCGTTCGCCGGGGCCGCGCGTGCCGATGCCGCCCGCCTGCTGGGAGAACGCGCGGATGCCGGTCAGGCGCGGGAGCATGTAGGAGAGCTGCGCCAGCTCGACCTGAAGGCTGCCCTCGCTCGTGCGCGCGCGGCGCGCGAAGATGTCGAGGATGAGGCGCGTGCGGTCGACGATCTTGACCTTCGGCATCTCCTTCTCGAGATTCTTCTGCTGGGCGGGGCTGAGCTCGAGGTCGAAGATGACGGTGCCCGCGCGCAGGCCCGCGCACATCCCCGCGATCTCGGCGACCTTCCCCTCGCCCACGAGCGTGCCGGGATGAAAGCGCGCGAGCGCCTGGGTCGTCTCCCCCACCACGAGCGCGCCGGCGGTTTCCGCCAGGCGCTTGAGCTCCTGCAGAGAAGAGCGGATCACATCGGTCTGAGACTTGGGGCCCACGCCGACGAGCACGACGCGCTCGATCGGAGCGCGCGTCTCGCGGGTGACGTTTCGAACGCCGGTCTTGCGGCTCAGTCGAGCAGGACCTCGGGCATCGCCTCTTGAAGCAGGCGTCGCCAGCGACGCGCGGTCGCGGCCATGAGCGCGTCGAGCGGGGCGTAGTCGTCGGACAAAGCGGGTGCTAAGTCGAGCTCGCGCGGCGTCGGCGTCAGCTCGCGGCTGAGCATGAGCGACACTTCCTTCGCCGAGCGCGCGGGCGTTTTCGGCGGGCCGGCGTCGAGCGGCGACACGGAAGCGAACAGCAGTATGTTCGCGAGGCCGGAGTTGGGGTCGCTCGCGACGAAGGCGCGCACATGCGGGAAAGTTCCCGACAGGGTCTTGTAGACGGCTTTCCACGGCAGGTCGTCGGGCGGGGCGATCGCGCTGACGATGTTGACGGCGAACACGCCGTCGGGCGAGAGCGAGTCGCGCACGCGCGCGAAGGCCTCGCCGGTGAAGAGGTGCGCGGGCGGCGACTCGGCTCCGAAGGCATCGAGGAACGCGAGGTCCCAGGGCCCGCCGCCGGCCTCGAGCAAAGCGCGCCCGTCGCCGATCGTGACGCGGCCGCGCGGCTCGTAGCCGAAATGCTCGCGCGCCGCGGCGGCGATGGCGGGGTCGAGCTCGAAGGCGTCCACGGTGAGTCCGCGTCGTTCCAGAGCCTTCGGAAGCAGGCCCGCGCCCAAGCCGATCACGAGCGCGCGCTTGGCGTCCGGGCGCAGCGCGCGCGACCACTCGAGCGCGCGCACGTACTGCGATTCGCTTTCGCCGCCGGACTTTTCCATGACGGACTGGCTCGTGCCGCTGACGAGCAGGTAGCGCTTCGCGGGCGAATCGAGCACGACGATGCGCCCATAGGCGGACTCGCGCGCGCTGAGCGCGAAGTGCGGCTTAGGCGACGGCGACAAAGCGAGGACGAGCGCCGCGGTGCACGCCGCGAGTTGTCCCAGCGGCAAGGCTCGCGTCGACAGCCACGATCCGATCGCGCCGAGAATGAGGAGCAGCAGGGCCGTGCCGAGGATGATCTTCGAGACCGCGACGAACGGGATGAGCACGAAGCCGGTGAGCACCGCGCCGAGCACGCTGCCCGCCGTGGACACCGCCCAGGCGTTGCCCGATTTGCGCCCGCTGTCCGCGGCGCCCGTGGCCGTCAGGCGCACCGCGAGGGGTCCCAGTGCTCCGAGCAGAAGCAGGCCGGGACCCAGCAAAGCCGCGGCGCTCGCGAAGGCGCCGAGCGCCACGCCCAGAGGCAAGCTCGCTTTGAGAATAGGGACTCGCAGCCACGGCACCGCCGCGACGGTGAGCCCCGCGCTCGTGAGCAGGCGCGCGAATAGAATCTGGTGGGGATGATTGTCGGCTTGTCGTCCGCCCCAGGCGTAGCCGATGGCGAGGGCGACCATCGTCACCGTGATCATCGCCGACCAGGTATAGATCGAGGAGCCGTAGAACGGGCTGATCAGGCGCGCGCCCGCGAGCTCGAGCACCAGACAGCAAGCGCCGGAGGCGAACAAGCTGCCGAGCACGAACGCGGTCGAGGAAGGCGACGCCTGTCCCGGTTTAAGCGGCGGCTTTTTCAAGGGCTTTCTCCCACAGCGACTTCGCGCTCGCCACGAGGGCCGCGGGAGACGCGGACGCGTCGAGCGCCTGAGCGACGAGCTGGGTGCGGAACCATGTGCGCTGGCGCTTGGCGTAGGCGACGGTGCCTTGAATCATGTCCGCGAGCGCGGCGTCCGAGTCCATCTCCCCGCGGACGCAGACCAAGGCCTCTCGGTAGCCGAGGCTGGTGAAGCCGGGTTCGGTTCCGGCGTATTCTTTCGGCACGAGCGCCTCCACTTCGGCGAGCAGCCCCGGCCACATGGCGCGGGTGCGAGCCTCGATGCGCTCGCGCGAACGCTCCGGCGTCAGCTCCAGGCGAAGGACGATGTCCGAGGCGACGGCGCCGTCACGGCGCTCTCGCCAATGCTCGGAGATCGGCTTGCCGGTGAGCTCGAAGACTTCGAGAGCGCGCATGACGCGCTGGATGTTCCCGGCGGGAATGTCGGCGGCGGCCTCGGGGTCGATCTTGGTCAGGCGCGCGTGAAGGTCGGCCTTGCTTTCGGCGATCAGGCGCGCGCGCAGGGCTTCGTCGCGCGGCGGCAGCGGGGCCAAACCCTCGAGCAATGCCTTCAGATACAGGCCGGTTCCGCCGCAGACGATCGCGACCTTGCCGCGCCCTTTGATGTCCGCGATCGCGGCGGCGGCTTCCTTCGCCCAGCGCGCGGCGTCGTACGCCTCGGAGGGATCCGCGCAGTCGAGAAGCCAATGCTTGACGGCCGCGCGCTGTTCGGCCGTGGGCTTGGCGGTGCCGGCGTCGAGGCGGCGGTAGACCTGGCGGGAGTCGGCGGAGACGATCTCGCCGCCGCCTACGGCGACGGCGAGATCAATAGCCAGGTCGGTCTTGCCGGACGCCGTCGGTCCGGCGAGAACGATCACCGGTTTTTTACTTCGCCTTGCGCGCGGTCTTGCCCTTGGCGGTGAACAGCGAGTGGAACGGGCAGTCGCTGCCGCAGGCGTCGGGCAGGCCGAGCGAGGTGCGCGTCTGGCAGTCGGCGCTGTCCTCGGCCATCTTCTCGATTTGTCTCTGGGCGTCTTTGGGGATCTTCCGGAAGGCGAGGCCGACGCTGTAGGTCTCGCCCTTCTGGTGAACGCGCACGACGCCGGCTTCGATCGAAATGCCCTCGAGGCCCGGGATCGAGAGCGTCATCGCGAAGGACTTCGTGTGGGGCGGCTCGACGAACATGAGCAAAGAGATGCCGCCGGCGGAGAGGTCGGTCAAGATCGCGGGCTGCTTGTGCATCGCGTTGTCGGAGCCTTCGAGCTCGAGCGTGATCGGCTCGACCATGCCTTCGACGACGCTGAAGCGGCGGTGCTTGCGGCGCTCGGCCCCGGTCTTCTTATGCTCGCTCATCGGTTTCCCCTTTCAAAATTCGTTTGCTTGTTCCGGTCACCCGGACCTTGACCGTCCGGCCTTGCGTCCCGGAGCCGTCCCAGGAGACCTTGAAGCCGTCCCGCGTCCGGCCGAAGCCGCCCGTCTCGTCCAGGACTTCCACGACCGTGCCGACGCGCGCCGTCAAAGCCTTTTGCGTCAAGCCGTCGCACAGCTCGTTGAGCCGCGCCAAGCGCTCTTCCTTTACTTCGGCGGGTACGTCGTCGATCATTCCCGCCGACTCCGTCCCTTCGCGCGGCGAGTACTTGAACGTATAAGACCACGAGGGCCGCATGGCCCGGACGAGGTCCAAGGTGCGCTCGAAGTCCTCGTCGGTCTCCGACGGGAATCCTACGATAATGTCCGTCGCTACTTCAACGCACGCAAAAGCACGCCGAAGGCGATTGGTTATGTCGAGTATTTTGGCGGAATCGTAGTTCCGACGCATGACCTTCAAAAGCCGGTCGGATCCTGATTGTATCGGCAAGTGCAGTTGTTCGCACACCGCCGGCGTCTCGGCCATCGCGGCGATTAGGTCGTCATTCACGAAGTGGGGATGCGGGCTCTCGAATCGAATTCTCTCCAAGCCTTCAACAGTTCCCATCCGTCGTAGAAGTTCCGGGAAGGATACTCCCCCCTCGTGCCAGCTGTTGACCGTTTGTCCTAACAGCGTGATTTCCCTGGCTCCCATCGCGACCTTGGCCCTCGCCTCGGCCATCACCGTTTCATAAGGCCGGTACAACTCGCGTCCGCGCACCGCGGGCACGATGCAGTACGAGCACGAGTAGTTGCAGCCGCGCATGATCGTCAAGAACGCGGACACCGGCGACGACCAGCCGGTCGGCTGCTCGAGCGTCTCCGGCGCGAAGTTTCCGCGCGTCTCGGCGAGGGCGTCGAAGCGGGCGCCGAGGGCGTCGCTGACGATCTTGGGATAATCCTCGATGGACTTGGCGCCGACGACGAGATCGACGTAGGGAAAGCGCTGTTGAATCCAAGGCCCTAGGCGCTCGGCCGCGCAGCCGGCGACGATGAGCACGCGCTCGGGGCGCTCGTCCTTCCACGCGCGCAGGCGTCCGATCAAGGACAGCGCCTTGTCCTCGGCGTGCTGGCGGACGGTGCAGGTATTGAGCACGATGGCGTCCGCCTGCTCGGGCTCCGCGACGGCGGTGAAACCGCGTCCCAGCAGCGGCGACGCCAATTCCTCGCCGTCGGCGACCGACATCTGGCAGCCGAAGGTGACGACGTGAAGGCGCATCAGCGGCCGGACTTCGTCTTCGATTTTTTTGGCGCCTTCTTCTTCGCGGCGGGGCCGTCCTGGCCCTGACGGCCGCGGCCGATCTCGATGAGCGTGTGCGTCGCCTCGATGACCTGACGGCGGGACTCGGGATCGAGCGGAGCCAGGGCCACGATGACCTTCTCGAGCGCGGCGAGCGTTTTCTTGTGGATCATGGATTCTCCTGAGTTAAATCTTGACCTTGCCCTGCACGACGCGGAAATGGACCACGCGCATTTCCTCGTCCTCTCGGATCTGCCGGCCGTTGGCGAAATTCATCTTTTCCTTGAGCTCCGGCAAGGTGACGCCTTCGCGCTGCGCGAGGTCTTCGTTGAAGCTTCCGAAGGTGCGCAACTCCACGGTGGTGACCACCAGTTGTGCGCGCACGGTGCCGTGCTTGTCGACGAGCTGAAGTTCGTCCCCGACCTTGAGGTCGGAGTCCTCGGGATCATAGGCGGGACAGGCGGTGGCCGTTTTCCGGCCCGCCAGGATCGCCTGGATCATTTTTTCGCCCAGGCCGTTGTCGCCGTACCAACCGAAACGGAAGCGCTTCACCGTCGGTAATTATAGCAATCTACTACGGCTTCTTGGCGCAGTCTTTGCACGCGCCGAAGACCTCGTGGCGATGCCATTTGGGGGCGAAGCCGGCCTTGCGGCAGGCCTCGTCCTGGATCTTCTCAAGCGCCGGCCAGCGCACTTCCTGGATCCGGCCGCACTTGATGCAGATGAGGTGGTCGTGATGGGGCCGGTCGAGCTCGACCTCGAAGCGCGAGGTGCCGTCGCGGCCGACGACGGGTGAGATAACGCCGCACTCCTGGAGGGTCTTGAGGGTGCGGAAAACCGTGGCCCGGCCCACGCCGTGGGAACGAAGCGCCAGATAAATTTCGTCCTGGCTCAGGTGGCGGTCGGTTTTGAGGAACTGGTCGAGTATGAGGCGGCGTTGCCCGGTCAAGCGAAGGCCGTTTTGGGCCAAATGCTCGGAGAACACGCGGACGATCTTTTCGGCGTGTTTCTTCTCGGGGCCGGCGTAGACGACCAGCTCTCTCACGACCATAGATTAGCAATATTTTGGTCATGAGCTCTTGCTACAATCGGAGCATGAAACGGCTTTGGCCCGTCCTGGTCGTACTGGCTTTGGCGGCCGGCGCGCGCGCGCAGGACGACGCCCCCGCGGCGACGGATTCTCCGGCCGACATCCCTTCTTCCGACGACAAGGCCCCGGCCCCCGAAGGCGATGTTCCGGCCGCGGACACCAAGCCCGACGAGGCTCCCGCCGGCGACGCGGCGCCCAATTCCGAAGCCCCCGCCGAAGGCGGCGACGACGCCGGCGCGGACAAGTCGAAGAAGGAAGCTCCGATCATCAGCGTCAAGCCGGCGAACGCCTCGAGCGACGACGAAGAGTCCATCGCGCCCGCGGCGGAGCCTAAGAAGGTGGAGTCCGCCGTCATCGTCAAACCCGCCAAGAAGGCCAAGGGCGCCAAGGGGGCCAAGGGCGCCAAGATCGCGAAAGGCAAGGCCGCCGTGACCGCGCCCGTCAAGTCGAAGGCTCCCGCGCTTCCCGCTGAGGCTCCCCCGCCCCCGCCTCCGGCGGTGCCGCTGACGCCGATCACTCCGCGAAATCCCTAAGCGGGATTTTAGAGCTTCTCGACTGAAGCCGCGAGCGTCCAGCCTTTCACGCCTTCCTTCAACAGTCCCACCTCGAGCCACTGCCCCGCGTCGTTGAGCACGCGCACGCGCCGTCCTTCGGGCGCCGTGTAGCCGACGGTGAACTTCTCGCCGGGCCCGTTGCGCAGCTCCGCGCGCCCGGCGACGATGACGCCGCGGTCGGGAGGCAACGCCGCGCGCAGGCCGACCCACCAGAGCCCGAAAACGAGCCATGCCGCGCCGGCGCCGAGCATCGGCCCTCGCAGGGCCTCGCGTCGCCGCGCGTCGCCGAGCAGGAAGAGCCCGGCCAGAATCAGCGCGGACCACGCCGCGAGCCAGTGCAAGCCCGCGAGCTCGCGCGCGGAGAGCGCGGTGAAAGTCGCGAAGGCCGGGCCGGGCACGCCCGGCGGGGCGAGCTCTTCGCCCGCGCGATTGAGCGCGAAGTCGAGGTTGTGTCGGCCGTCGGAGTCGCGCGGGTCGAGGTCGAACGCGCGCTGATAAGAGGCCGTCGCGCGGCCGAGCTTGCCCTCCTTGAGCAAGGCGTTGCCCAGGTCGTAGCGTAACGCGGCGTCGTTCGGGTTTTTCTCGATCAGCGCGGCGAAACCCGCCGCGGCCTTGGCGTAGTCGCCGGCGTCGTAGGCGGCCTTGGCGTCGTCGTAGGGGGCCGCGTCGGCGGGGGATACGAGCGCTGCGGCGAGCAATGCGGCGAGGATCATCGTGGCTCCTTGTCGAGCTCGAGCGTCAGCGACCGGATTTCGTCGGCGAGGCGTTGCACCTCGGCCTGCCCCGCGCCGGAGGGCGCGTATCGCAGAAGGTCGAGCTCGTCCCAGACGGACTTCACGCGCATGAGGGTCGCGGCTGCGGGCGGCGCGGCGCGGTTCTGGAGGCGGTGAAGGATGGACTTCAAGGTGAGCGCCGTCACGGGCTGATCGAATTTGTCGGCGAAGTAGCCCGACAGCGCCTCCCCCAGTAGCGCGACGGCGCGGGCGCGCTCGGCTTCGGGCTGCGACTCGGCCTGGCTCAATTTGCGCAGAGCCTCGGCGCGGGCTTCGCGCGCGC
>JAYTIP010000134.1:0-6084 GCA_043731745.1 Elusimicrobiota bacterium
GCCCTCCCAACGGATCGCCGGTTTGGCGTCTCCCGCAGATGAGCGAATCGCGAGCGCCGCCAGGAGCGCGCCGAGCAGCATCCGTGTCTTATCCATTCATGGCTCCTCAGTGCGTGCCTTACTTACCCAGATACGCCCCACTATTAGTTACGCGCCGCAGCCCCGCACGGATTCATGTGGAAATGCCGACTCTAACGAGTCGGCTTAATGGCCGAGGAGCCAGCCGAGGCCTTCTTGGCGGATCTTGGTGCCCTTGCGGGTCGCGACATCGGGCGTCATGAAATCGATCTCGGCGGTGAGCGCGATCGAGTGGCCGCCGCGCCTGTTGCCGCGCAGCGCGGTCGGGGAGTAGCCGTAGCTCAGTTCGCCGTGCAACGCGCCCTGGCGCGGCGAAAACTCCAGGCCCGCGCTCATGCCCGCGTGCAGCGAACCCCCGGGATCCGTGCCCGAAATCGGCGCGACGCTGGCGCCCGCGGCGAGGAGGTTCACGACGAAGCGCTCCGAGTTCGGCAAGGGGATGCCGGCGCGGATCCAGGCGTGGCCGTACTTGCGCGCGGCGATCTCCTGATTGAAGTAACCGGGCAGGATGAGGGGAAACTCCGCGGACTGGGTCAGCATGCCGCCGAGGCGGTAGGCGGAGAGACGGCGCAGGCGGTCGCCGCCGCCGAAGTCGAGGCCGCCTGACATCCGTACGCCCGACTCCGGGGGCAGGACGATGAGCGCGCGCATCCAGTAAAGATTGACATTGCGATTGATGAAACGGTCGTTGTTGTAGCCGTAAGGACCGGGTTTGTCGCGCACGCGCGCCTCGTACCAGGCCGAGACTTCGAGCGCGGGCCGGCGACCGAGCCCGGGTTCCTGCCCGCCGGCGCGCAGTCCCACGCGCGCAAAGCCTGTCCACTCATCGGGTGGAATGACGAAGTTCTTGTCCGTGTCCGCCGTCGCCTGGTAATCGGTGTAAAGAGCGGAGATCCGGGCGACGCCGCCGACCGGGACCGGGCCGATGTCGCCGAGCTTTGGATAAAGCGCCAACGAGGGCCCGACGCCGTGTCCGATGAACGACTCGCCGAAGCGCTGGTCGCCGCGCACCACCTCTTTACGGCTGAAGGCGTAGCCGCCGCCGCTGAGGCCGAGGCCCAAGTCGGTGCGGGGCAGGACCTCCGGCAGGCCGAGCTCCGCGTCGGCGTACACGGGCGCCAGGGCCAGGCGCAACGCGCTGCCTTTGCCGACGAAATCGGGACGATTGAGATAAAGATACAGGTACGCGCTGTTGGGGCCCGGGTTGGCGAGGCCGTCCTCGTAGCCGCCTTCGAGGAGGAGACGCTTCGTGTCGTCGATCTGCCCCGACGCCGCGGAGGCGGACAAAACGAGGGCTGCCGCGAACAGCGCTTTTCTCACGGGCGCAGTGTAGCAGTCGCGCAGAGCCCCGTCCATTATCAATTCGTTAGCAACTTCAGTCACACCCGCAGTCGAGTGCAATATCGACTTTTTGCTAGGATTAAAGCATGGCACTACATATCGTCGTGTGCGTGAAAAGCACCCCCTCCTCCGTCAATGTTGGCGTCGACGCGTCCGGCCAGCCCAAAACCGCCGGCGTTCCGACCGCGCTGAACCCTTTCGACGAGTTCGCCGTCGAAGAGGCCGTCCGTCTTAAGGAGCGCGTTCCCGGTTCCTATACCACCGCGCTCACCGTCGGTCCCGACGCGGCCGCGGAAGTCCTGCGCGAGGCCATCGCCCGCGGCGTGGACGCGGGCGCGCTCGTCTCCGGCCCCGAGTTCGAGGGCGGCGACTCTTACGCGACGAGCTTGGCGCTCTCCGCGGCGATCAAGAAGCTGCACGGCGAGAAGCCGGTGCACCTCGTGCTCTTCGGCAAGAACACCTCCGATGTCGGCGCCGGCGTGGTCGGCACGCAAACAGCCGCCTGGCTCGACTGGTCCTCAGTGTCAGCGATTAAGAAAATCGACGAGGTCTCCGAGACCTCCGCGACCGTCTCCCGGCAGATGGAGGACGGCCTCGACAGCGTGAAGCTGGCGTTGCCCGCCTGCCTCTCCACGATCAAGGAGATCAACGAGCCCCGCCTGCCCTCGCTCAAGGGCAAGATGGCCTCAAAGAAGGCCGTGTTCCCGAAGTGGACCGCGGCCGATCTCGGCCTTCAGGCCGGACAGGTCGGCGCCGCGGGCGCCGGCACCGTCGTCGTGAAAGCCTCGCTCCCTCCGGCTCGTCCGGCCGGCGTCAAGATCGAAGGCGCCACCGCCGCCGAAAAGGCGACGAAGCTCGTCGACATCCTCGTCGAAAGGAAGCTCATCTAACATGGCCAACATCCTCGCCGTCGCCCTTCCCCAGCGCGGAGCGCTCTCGCCCGCGTCTTACGAACTCATCGGAGCCGGCCGCGTTCTCGCGGACGCTTTGAAGGCGCCGCTCACTGTCGCCGTCATCGGCGCGAGCGCCAAGGCGCTGGCCGCCGACCTCGCGACGCGCGGGGCCGACAAGGTCCTCGCCGTCGAGCACGCCTCGCTCGCGAACTTCACGGAGGAGTCGTACGCGAAAGCCGCCGCCGCCGCCGCGACCGCCTGCGGGGCCACGCGCGTCATCCTGCCCTCGACCGTCGCGGGCCGCGCGCTCGCCGCGCGCCTCGCCGTCCTGCTCAAGGCCGGTTTGGCCGTGGACGTCACCGAAATCCTGCCCGACGGCAAGGTTCGCCGCGGCTACTACGGCGGCAACCTGATCGCCGAAGTCGAGTTCAAGACGCCCGTCGCGGTCCTGACGGTGGCTCCGATGACTTTCCCTCGCGCCGAGCCGAAGGGTTCCGCGGTCGCCGTCGAAGCCGTTTCGTTCGAGCCCGCCGCGTCCAAGAGCGAGCTCGTCTCCTTCAAGGCCGAAGAGTCCCGCGAGATCGATCTCGGCGCCGCCGAGAAAGTCGTCTCCGGCGGCTTCGGCCTCGGCGGACCCGACGGCTTCAAGGCCGTCTACGACCTGGCCCACGCCCTGGGCGCCGCCGTCGGCGCGAGCCGCCGCGCCGTCGACTCCGGCTGGATCCCGTACAAGCACCAGGTCGGTCTGACGGGCCGAAGCGTGCGCCCGAAGCTGTATGTCGCGATCGGCATCTCCGGCCAGATTCAGCACCTGGCGGGCATGTCTTCTTCCGGCACGATCGTCGCCATCAACACGGACAAGGACTGCCCGCTGATGCAAATGGCCTCGATCTCCGTTCAGGGCGAGTACGCCGAGCTCCTTCCCCTCATCACCGCCGAAATCAAGAACCGCAAAGGCCACGCCGTCGCGGCGTAGTGAAAGGGGTCTGACCCCTTCACCGAGCGACCGGCTCCAACGGAGCCGGTCGCTTCTTTTTATGGCGAAGCGCCGGCTGAACGGACGGCGGAACTAGTCCCGGAGCGAGTTACGGAGGCTGATCAGCCGTAAGCTCGATAAAAAATAAGGCGGCCGGTCCCCGCAGGGACCGGCCACCGGTTTTACTGCTTGATCCCGGCTCGAAATCCGGGATCTGCGCGCTAGGCGGCGCTGGCCAGGGCGCGCTTCGAGTTCCGCCCCCTGGACGGCTCCGACTTTTCAGTCCACACGCATTTACCGCCTTCGCAGCGGACCTTCGCGAACGGCCGCCACGCCGAACCTCGCCCCGAGAACATCCAGGGCATCATCGCCTTCGCCACCTGCTTGTCGCTCATGCTGACCACCTCTCGCCCGCCGACCGCGTTCTGCTGACTCATATTTAACAGGTTATCTAATATTTGTCAATAGCCTATCTAACAGATAATATGAGCTTTAAAAAGCGCGACAAGAGCGGCTGATTCTCGACGGGATTTAGGCGAAGGCCAGGGCGGGAACGGCGATCGAGGCCTGAGGATTGGACGGCGGAACCTCGGGCTTCTTGTCCGGGTGGTTGCCGTCTTTGAAGATCCAGCGGGGCACCTGATACTGCAGGATTCCGGTCAGCGTGAGGAAAAGCGCCGTCGCGATGAGCGCGGTCTTAAGGCCCGCGAAGTCGAGCAGCAGGCCGAGGGCCAAAGCGCCGATCGACTCGAAGGCGAGGTCGACCATGAACACCGCGCTTTCGATGCGCGCGAGCTTGTCGTCGTCCATCTCCGCGCGCTTGACCGGCTCGAGCACGATGCCGACCGGCGTGTTGTAGTACTGCACGCCGAAGAGCACGCCGCCGATGATCGCGATGTTGAGCCAGAACATGCCCGTCGTGACGAACGCGGGAAGCAGCAGCGCCCAGAACAGCAGCGAGGCGACGGCCGCCTTACGGTAGAACGAGCCGTGGCCCTTCTTGGCGATGATCGCGTCGCCCTTCTCCCCTTCCAAGCGCACCGACGGGATGAAGCGACCGATGTACTCGAGCGAGAACAGCAGGCCCATCACGCCGCCGGCGGTGGCGACCTGGGTCAGGAGCAGGCCCGGGAAGAAGTGCACGGCTGCCGCGCCCACGGTCAATGCGCCGAGGACCAGCGCGGGCCACCAACTCTTGAGAACCTTAACGCCTTTGAGCGCGGCCGCGCCAAGCGCGGATGCCGCGGCGGCGCCCGCGAGCCACAACGGGACGAGCAAAGCGGTGGGCGCGGTACCGACCGCGTCAGTGATGAGGCTCGGAATCACGACGAAAGGCAGGGCGTCGATGAGCAGAACCTCGAGCGCCATCACCATCGTCAAGATGCGCAAGGTCTTGTTGCGTAGGATGTAGGCGAGGCCCTGCGTCGGCTTATAAGACTCGAACAAATCCGCGAGCGTGCGGCCCCCGCCCGACGCGGCGCGCGCGGACCTGATCAAGGCGGGAAGACGCATCGCGCCTTTGATTAAGGACAGGGGCAGGAGGATGGCGCCCGCGAGCGAGACGGCGAGTTGCTTCGCCGTCCACAACGCGCGCGCGAAGAACGCGTCGGGCAAGGCGGCGCGCTCGTGCTTGAAGAACTGACGGAAGGACCAGGTCAGGAGCGCGGTGAACGGGTGAACGGCGCTCGCGAACAGGGCGACGAAGAAGGCCGTCGCCTGAGTCGCGAATTTGAGCGGCGTGAGGCGGTCGTTCTCCGGGAAGCGCGGGTCGCGCACCATCGCGAGGTAGATCGGGATCGAGGCCAGGAGCAGGCCCGCGTATACGCCGTACGCCATCGCGTAGCCGCCGAGGCCGAAGCTCGTCACGAGCAGGCCGAGAGCCCAGCCCGCGACGATGGGCATGATCGCGCCCGCCACCGAGTCCCACTTACCGAGCGTGGCGGCCGCGTCCTTGTTGAGCTGGGCGTCCTTGCCGAGGAAGGACTTGCGCGCCGCGCCGTCGGCGACGAGCATCGTGCTCTGGAAGATGGGGTTGATCGCGACGATCGCGGCGAGCGCCGTGAAGGGCAGGTGCCCGGCCATGAACAACAGCGGAATGCCCGCCATCAGCAGCGCGCGCGCGATCGAGGTCGCGATGAAGACGACGCGGTAGTCGGTCTTGTCGATCAGGTAGCCGACGGGCAAGAAGTTGACGATGGCCATCGAGCCCATGTGGATGTTGCGCACGAGGCCCATCGTGGCCGTGCCCATGCCGAGCGCGTCCTTGACCAGGAAGGGCTGGGCGATGACATGGAAGTTGACGCCGAACACGGTCATGATGTGATGGCCCCAGAACAGGCCCCACATCGAGCGCGGCAATTTGGCGCGACCCGGGGCCGGAGGCTCCGCAGGAGCGCCGGGCGCGGGCGTTTTCGCGGGTTCAAGCTCGCCGGGTCCCCCCGTCTCGGTTGAGGGCGCGCCAAGAACGGGGTCGAGCGAGTCCGGCCGGGCGGTCGCCTCGTCGAAGAGCGCGGCGGCGGCCTCGCCGGTCTTGGCCTGGGCGAAGGTCTTGGGCGAAGAACCCGCGGGAATACTCGGCGCGGGGCGAGAGACGGCGAGCGCCGCAGGAACGGCAACGAGCGAGAGCGCAATGGGCGCGGCGACGGCGGCGGCCGGCAGAATCGCCGAGGCGAGAGTAGTCGGCGCGGGAACGATTGACAGCGACGGCGATAGAAGCGACGGGGCGATCGACGGCGCCAGCGAGGGCGTGGTCAGCTCGAGGCGGATCGTGCCGGCGGCGCCGATCGCGCCGACGCC
>JAYTIP010000135.1:0-10031 GCA_043731745.1 Elusimicrobiota bacterium
GCCTCGCGGGCCGTCAGACGGCGGCCGGTGAGGACCATGTCCATCGCCAGCGACTTGCCGACGGCCTTGGTCAGGCGCTGGGTGCCGCCCGCGCCCGGCATCACGCCGATGAGAACTTCAGGCTGGCCGAAAACGGCCGTCTCCGACGCGACGATCATGTCGCAGGCCATCGCGAGCTCACAGCCGCCGCCGAGGGCGAAGCCGGACACGGCGGCGATGACCGGCTTTGTTAACTGGCCGATTTTATCCCAATGAGACAGATGATTACGCATCTGCTTTTCGGCGCCTTCGGCGCCGGTGATGTTTTTCATCTCCGAAATGTCCGCGCCTGCGGCGAACGACTTGGGAAGACCCGCGAGCACCATACAACGAATCTCAGGGTCTCGGTCGAAGCCACCCAACGCCTCGGAGACCGCGTCCATCACAGCGATGGACAACGCGTTGAGCGCTTGCGGGCGATTCAACGTCACGACGCCTACGGCGCCGTCGGTCTCGACCAGGACTTCGGACATCAGTTCAGGTCGACCCAAACCGACTTCACCGAGGTGTAGTTCTCGATCGCGTACGGCCCCTTCTCGCGGCCGTAGCCGCTCTGTTTGACGCCGCCCCACGGCGCGGCCGCGTCGACGAACTGGTAGCAGTTGATCCAGACCACGCCCGCCTTCAGGCGCTGCGCGGCGAGATGCGCCTTCTTGATGTCCTTGGTCCACACCGCGGCGACGAGGCCGTACTCGGTGGAGTTCGCGCGGTCGATGACCTCGTCGACCGTGTCGAAGGGGAAGAGGCAGACGACGGGCCCGAAGATCTCCTCGCGGGCGATCGTCATGTCGTCCTTCACGTCGCCGAACACGGTCGGCTGGAAGAAGTAGCCGGCGCCGGGCTGAACGGCGCCGCCGGCGAGGAGCTTGGCGCCCTCCTTCTTGCCGGTCTCGACGAGCGCAAGCACGCGCTCGCGCTGCTCCTTCGAGACGAGCGGACCCATGCCGATCTTGGGATCGAAGCCGTTGCCCTGCTTGATCTTGCCCGCGCGCTCGGCGACCGCGGCGACGAGCTTGTCGTAGGCGGGCCGCTCGATGAACACGCGCGAACCGGCGCTGCAGGTCTGGCCCTGGTTGTAGAAGATGCCGGCGAAGATGCCGCGCGCGGCGGCTTCCATGTCGGCATCGGCGAAGATGATGTTGGGGGATTTACCGCCCAGTTCCATGGTGACGCGCTTCATGTTACCGGCCGAGGCCTTCACGATCTCGCGGCCGACCTCGGTCGAGCCGGTGAAGGTGACCTTGTCGATGCCCATGTGCTTGGCGATCGCCGCACCCGCGGTGGGCCCGAGGCCCGGGACCACATTGACGACGCCGGCGGGCACGCCCGCCTCGAGCAGGAGTTCGCCCAGCCACAGCGCGGACAGCGGCGTCTGCTCGGCCGGCTTGAGCACGACGGTGTTGCCGCAGGCGAGGATCGGGGCCAGGCGCTCGGCGGCCATGAGCAGGGGAAAGTTCCACGGGATGATCGCGCCGACGACGCCGATGGGCTCGCGCACCGTGTACTGGAGGAACTTGGCACCCGGGTAATAAGGGACGGAAACGGGAGTCGTGTCGCCGGTGATCTTGGTGGGCCAGCCGCCGTAGTAGCGGAACAGCGCGACCGAGAGGGGGAGGTCGCCGGACTTGGCCTCGCGGATCGGTTTGCCGTTGTCGAGCGTGTCGAGCTGCGCAAAGGCCTCGGCGCGGGCCTCGAGGAGGTCGGCTACCTTATGAAGGACCTTCTCGCGCTCCGCCGGCGTCATCTTGCCCCACGGCCCCTCGAGCGCCTTGCGCGCGGAGGAAACGGCGGCGTCCACATCAGCCGCATCGCCCGCAGCGACCGTGCCCAACACCTCGCCGGTCGCGGGGTTGGCGGTCTCGAAAGTCTTGCCGGAGGCGGCGTCGACGGGTTTGCCGTCGATGAGCAGTTTGTGGACTTTCCGGGACAGGAAGTCCTTGAGAAGGGGGTGCACTTCGGGAAGGGCGGCGGTGGTCATGCGGCCTCCGGGGCTCGTCGAGCGTCTTTCCTCATTCAACCAAATTACCGTACACTGAGACTAGTGACCAAACTCCTCCTCTTGTTAGCCCTGAGCGCCCATGCCGAGCCGTCCTGCCTGGCCCGCGTGGCCGACCGGATCGCCGCTTTGCGCCCGTCCTTCCCGGCGCTCGACGGCTTGAATATAGTGCTCGAGCCCTTCGAGTCCGGCGCGGATTTTTATCAAGCCCGCCCTCGTTCGCCTTGGAAGATCGCGTCCGAACGGACCTACGCGGTGCGCGTCAACACGAAGGTCTGCGCCGACGCCCCGCCGGCGGAGGCCGAGACCGCCATATTGGCCCACGAACTTTCGCATTTGGAAGCGTATTCGCGCCTGGGCCGGCGCGGCCTGCTGGCGCTGGGCTGGTCGTACATGGTCAGGCCGGAGGGAACAGAGGTCGAGGATTTCGAGAAGAGCGCCGACGACGAGGTCGTCAAACGCGGAATGGCCCGGGGCCTCGCGAAATACCGCGAGTGGGTGTACGCGCGAGTGTCGCCCGAAGAGGCCGCGCGCAAGCGCCGCCTATACCGCACGCCGGAAGAACTGCTAAAATCGGTTCCGAAGAATCCATGAGCACGAAAACCGCCGCCTCCCCTTGGCCCCTGCCCGATTGGGAAGCCGTCCAGCCCTTTCCGTTCGCGACGGCGCGCGGCGCCTTCGCGGGCATGACGAGCGCCGAGGGCCGCATCGTCCTCAAGTACTACCGCCGTCACGATCAGTCCCTGGTGGCGACGGCCAAGTTCGGCGCGCAGTCTGAGGGCGCGCCGGGCCTGGTTCACGGAGGCGCCATCCTCACGGCCCTCGACGAGGCGCTTGGGGCCGCCGCCTGGCTCATGGGCCGGCCCGTCATGACGGCGCGCCTGACGACCGAGTTCCGTAAGGGAGTGCCGCTGGGGGCGACGATGCTCGTCGAAACCCGCTTCATCCGCGAGCGCCATCGCCTCGTTCTACTCGAGGGGACCTTGAGCGGACCCGACGGAATCGTGTACGCGTACGCCGACGGGCGCTTCATGGTCCTGGCCGAGGCCGACCAGAAACGCATCCTGGGCCGCGCCGCCTAAGCCCAAATTAGCTAAAATCGCTTTATGCGACTCGCTCAAAGCTTTTCCCGTCTCGGCACCGAAACCGCCTTCGAAGTCCTCGCCCGCGCGCGCGCCCTGGAGGCCCAGGGGCGAAAGATCGTCCACCTTGAGATCGGCGAGCCCGACTTCGACACCCCCAAGAACATCCGCGACGCCGCCAAGAAGGCGATCGACGCGGGCTTCACGCATTACGGACCGTCGGCCGGATTGCCCGAGACCCGGAAAGCGATCGCGGAGTATGTGGCCAAGACCCGCGGCATTCCCGTCCGCCCGGAGGAGACGATCATCGTCCCCGGCGGCAAGCCCATCATCTTCTTCACCATACTCGCGTTAGTCGAGCCCGGCGACGAGGTCATCTACCCCAACCCCGGCTTCCCGATCTACGAGTCCATGATCAACTATGTGGGGGGCAAGGCCGTGCCGCTGCCCATCCGCGAAAGCCTCGACTGGGACTTCGATCCCGCCGAGTTCGAAAAACTTCTGACACCTAAAACCAAGCTCGTCATCCTCAACTCGCCCGCCAACCCCACCGGCGGCGTGATGAGTGAAAGGACGATGGAGCGCGTGGTCAAAGCTCTGGCCAAGTTCCCGGACGCGATGGTGCTCTCCGACGAGATCTACTCGCGCATCGTTTATAAGGGAGAGCATCGGTCGTTGCTCTCTTTGCCGGGCATGAAGGAGCGCACCATCCTGTTGGATGGTTTTTCAAAAACCTGGGCGATGACCGGGTGGCGCCTCGGCTACGGCGTCGGCCCCAAGTGGATCATCGACGCGATGGCCAAGCTCTCGACGAACGATCACTCATGCGTGGCCGCCTTCTCGCAGATCGCCGCGATCGAGGCTTTGAACGGCCCGCAGACCTCGGTGACCAAAATGGTCACGGAGTTTAAGAAACGGCGTGACGTGATCGTGAAGGGGCTCAACGCGCTGCCCGGCGTCACCTGCAAGACGCCCAACGCGGCGTTCTATGTGTTCCCGAACATCACCGGCACCGGGCTCAAGTCCAAAGAGCTCGCCGACGCCTTGCTCAACACCGCGGGAGTCGCCTGCCTGCCCGGCACCTCCTTCGGCGCGCTCGGCGAGGGCTACCTGCGCTTCTCCTACGCCAACTCGGTCGAAAACATCGAGAAGGCCCTCAAGGCCATGAAGGACGCTCTTCCCAAGCTCAAGCCCGCGACGGCCGGAGCGAAGTGAACGCGGACAAGCGCTCGCTCTACCGCCTCCTCGGCTACGTCAAACCCTACCGCGTCCGTCTGATCCAGGCGACCTGCGTCATGGTCGTCGTCGCGGCCTTGAACGGCGCCTTGGTCAAGGTTCTCGGGCCCATCACGAACAGCCTGTTCGTCAACACCGACCCCGAGCAACTCAAGCGCGTCGCGCTGATGATCCCGGCCGTCTTCTTCCTCAAGCTCATTTTTCAATACACGCAGAGCTACCTGATGTCGTGGTTCGGCCAAAAAATCACGCAGGAGATCCGCGAGGACCTGTTCACCCACCTGCACGCGCTCTCGATGGACTTCTACTGGAAGTCGAAGGGCGGCGAGGTCCTCGCCAAGCTCACCAACGACATGAACAACCTGCAGTCCGCGCTGCAGTTCGTCCCGCTGTACGCGATCCGCGACTCACTCACCGTGATCGTCGTGCTCTTCGTCATGATCGCGACGAATCCGAAGTTCGCCATGGTCGCCTTGATCGCGATCCCGATGGCGGGCGGCGTGCTCGGCGTCCTCGGCCGCAAGCTGCGCTCCGCGAGCCGCCGCGGCAACGAGGTCATGGGCGAGATCTACCACCGCTTCCAGGAAAGCCTGCAGGGCATGCTCGTCGTGAAGTCCTTCAACTACGAGAAGGGCGCGATCGCGAAGTTCCGCGTGGAGAACGACGAGTTCTTCCACCAGATGATGCGCTACTTTCGCGCGACCGCGCTCTCGGGCCCGCTCATGGAGTTCCTCGGCTCGCTCATCATGGCCGCGATCGTCTGGCTCGGCGGCCGCGCCATCGGCGCCGGCACGATGACCGCGGCACAGTTCGCCGTGTTCCTCGGCTCGTTCTTCATGGCTTACGGCCCGATCAAGAACCTGGCGCAGATGAACTCGACGATGCAGTTGGGCCTCGCCGCCGCCGAACGCATCTTCTCGATCTTAGACGAGGTTCCGACCGTCGTCGAGCCGAAGAATCCCGTCGCTTTTCCTTCGCTGACCAAGGGCATCGTCTTCGACAAGGTCTCCTTCAAGTATCCCTCGCGCGAGACCTGGGCGCTCAAGGACGTGTCGATGACCATCAAGGCGGGGGAGATCGTGGCGCTCGCCGGCCCCTCGGGCTCTGGCAAGACCACCTTCGTTCACCTGCTTCTGAGACTCTTCGACCCGGTCGAGGGCAAAATCACCATCGATGGCGTCGACCTGCGCGACATGTCGTCAAACGAACTACGCGCTCGTCTGGGCCTCGTCTCCCAGGAGACCATCCTCTTCAACGACACCGTGTTCGGCAACGTGGCCGTCGGCCGCGAGGGTGCCACGCGCGCCGAAGTCTCGAAGGCGCTCGAAGTCGCCGACGCGACCGACTTCGTGGGCGCGATGGCCTTGGGCCTCGACACGCCGCTCGGCGACCGCGGCGCGCGCCTCTCAGGCGGCCAGCGCCAGCGCCTGGCGATCGCGCGCGCCGTGCTCAAGGACCCCAAGCTCCTGATCCTCGATGAGGCGACCAGCAACCTCGACGCGGGAAGCGAACGCGCGGTGCAGAACGCCATGGAGCGCCTCTACCCGGGCCGAACCGTCGTCATGATCGCCCACCGCCTCTCGACCGTGCAGAAGGCCGACCGCATCGTCGTCATGCGCCACGGCCGCATCGAGGAAACCGGCACGCACGCCGAACTACTCGCTAAAAACGGAGTGTACGCCACCCTCACCCGCTACCAGCAGCTCGAAGCCCCCGAGGCCTGATGCGCGCCGTCCTCTTCGACATGGACGGCGTGATCGTCAACTCCGAAGCCGAGTGGAAGTCCCTCGAGGCCGCCTACTTCCGCGAGCTGGCACCCGCGTGGACCTCAGCCCACGACGAGCGCGCCGTCGGCCTCGGCGTCGAGGACCTGCACCGGTTTCTCGTCAAAGAATTCGACGTCGCGATCCCTAAGAACGAATTTCTCGCTCATTGCGACATCACCGCCAGGAAGGTCTACGAGCAGCGCGTCGAGTGCGCGGTCGGCTTCCTCGACCTGGCGCGCGAGCTCAAGCACCGCGGCATCAAGACCGCGATCGCGTCGTCCTCGCCCGCGCACTGGATCAAGATGGTCGTCGACCGCTTCTCGCTCACGCCGCTGCTCGACACGATCGTGTCGGCCGACGACGTGGGCGGGCGAACCAAGCCCAACCCCGACATCTATCTGGAAGCGGCGGCTCGACTCAATATTCCCACGATCGAGTGCCTCGCCATCGAGGACAGCTCGATCGGCCTGCTCGCCGCCAAGCGCGCGGGCATGAAGGTCGCGGCCTTTCGCAACGGCCACAACGACGCCCAGGACCTCGCGAGCGCCGACTTCGTGCTCGGCGGATTCTCCGGCCTCAGCTACGAAAAGCTCGTCGCCGCCTTGCGACGCTAGGCCCCCCGAATAAAAGAGAAGCGCCGGCGGGATATACCCGCCGGCGCTTTCTTATGGATTAGGACGGTTAGTCGAACTTGACGTTCGCAGCGCCGGTCTCGTTGAGCTGATTCAAGAGAGACGCGCCGCGAGGACCACGAGGGAAGTCCGGGATGCGGGGCTCGATCGGGTTGTGCCGGCAGAAGGTCGGGAAGCCGCGCTCTTCGTTGCAGCGGCGGCCGTAGCGCGACGCGAAGGAGCCGAGTTCGGCACCGTTGGCCTTGAAGGTCAAGGTCCAGTTCTCGTCGCAGGGATCAAACGAGTAATCCACGCGGCAGGTCTGGTTGCCCTGGTCTTCCCAGGTCGAGTAGTACTGACGCGCGCCGGTGACGGCGTACGAGCGGGCGCTCGTCATGTCGACGGGCTGGCCGATGTCGGAGCCCTTGACCGAGAAGTTGCCCGACGTGTAGTCGCCCGCGACGGTCGCTTCGAGCTCGACGTCGGCCCGGCCGTTCTGCTTGACGCGCAGATCGATGGACTTGTCGCTCGACCCCTTCTTGAAGGTGACTTCGGCGGAACCGGCGACGAGCGTCGCGGCCCCGGCCTTTCCATTCAGGGGGATGCCGGCGGTGCCGGCGGTCAGTACGATTTGTCCGGAACGCGTTTCTTTGAAATCGCATCCGGCTACGGCGAGGAGCACGGCCACGAGGGGAATGACTCGGCGGTTCATGCGAATTATTGTAGCACAGCGCGAAAACGGCGGCGAAAGAATTTTAGGCCTTTTGGCCCGTATTTTTTAAGGCCCTCTAGTCCGCCGCCGATGCGCTCTTAATTTTTTTACCTGCCAAATTGGCAGGTTGAGGGAACTTTTGGCCGTCTCAATCGTCCCGGCGGCCGCTAATTAAGCGGAATCTCGCGGCTGAGGCGCTGGGTCGATTCGACGAAGGCAGTCCATTGCGCGCGACGCTTGGCGCGGGACGCTTCGTCGGACTTGGGGGAGAAGGTCTTCTCGACCTTGGCGTCCGCCATCTTCTCGGGCTCGGGAAGGCCGAGCGCTTTAGCGGCGAGGATCGCGGCGCCGAGCGCGGTGGCTTCGACTTCCTTGCGGCGCTCGAGCGTGGCGCCGAGCGCGTCGGCCTGGAAGGCCATCATCGCGTCCGAGCGCGACAGCCCGCCCGCGACGCGCGCCGTCTCGACCGGCGAGCCCGCGGCCGTCATCACGGCGGCGGCGTCGGCCAGCAGCATGCACAGCCCTTCCGCGGTCGCGCGCACGAGGTCGTGATTCGTGGTCTGAGAGTCGAGGCCGAAGAACGCGGTCTTGGTCTTGTAGTCCCAGCGGGGCGCTCCGAGGCCTCCGATCGCGGGGAGCATGAGTACGCGGCGCTTGGACTTTTTAAACGCCTCGTCGATCGCTCTCGCGTCCTTCATGAGGCCGAGGTTGTCGCGCAGCCATTCAAAAGAAGTTCCGGCCGCATGGACCGTGCCCTCGAGATAATAACCGCGAAGGGCTCCGACCGACGCGGCGGCCGAGGCCAAAAGCCCTGGAGCGCGCTCGGGCGTAGGACCGGTGTGGCGCAGCAGGAAAGCCCCGGTGCCGTAATTCGCCACGGCCTGGCCCTCTTCGGACGCGCCCAAACCGACGGCGGCCGACTGCTGGTCGCCCACGGTGGCCAGCAACGGAATTTTCCGGCCCTTGCGTTCGATGACGCCCCACTCGCCGCCGGAGGAACGGATGGAGGGCAAAAGCTCCGCCGACAAACCGAATAGAGCAAGCAACCCTGGATCCCAGGTTTGCGTATCGAGATTCATCAGCAAGGTGCGCTGAGCGCAGGTCGGGTCCGCCGCGACGACCGCGCCCTTGGTCAGGCGCGCCGCGAGATAGGTGGAGACGGGCGCGCACAACAGGCGGCCCGCATCGGCGAGCGCGCGAACCTTGGGTTCGCGATCGAGGAACCAGCGTATCTTCGGCGCGGAGTAGTAGGGAGTGGCGTAGAGACCCGAAAGGCCGTGGATCTCGCCCTGGCGCTCCTGAAGCGGTGCCACAAATTCGGCGGCGCGACCGTCCATCCAGGACGGCGCGGCGGCGACGGGCTTGAAGGTGCCCTTCTCGCAGAAGACGATCGTCGAGCGCTGGACCGCGAGGCCCGCGGCGAGCACGCGGTCCTTCGGACCGAGCTTCGAGAGCACGGCGTCGAGCGACGCCTCGAGCGTTTTGGCGAGCTCAAGAGGATCGTGTTCGGCCCAGCCTGCCTTCGGGCGCTTGGTGCGCACGGGGCGCTGCGCCAACGCCACGATCTTGCCCTTGAGGTCGAAGAGGACGGCGCGCGAAGAGGAGGAGCCCTGGTCGAGCGCGAGCAGGAGGTCGCGCGCCATCACAGCCCCTTGATCTTGAGCTCGGGGGAGTCGACGCGCTCACCGAGCTCGGTCAGGCGCGCGCGCAGGTCCGCGTCGAGACTGCCGTCCTCGAGGACTTTATTGACGAGGGGTGCTGAGGGAGCGAGGACTTTTTCATACAAGCCCGCCTTCTTGAGGATCTCGAGCACCTTCTTCTTGTCCTGGAACTCCCACTTCACGGCGGGCGAGAGCGAGACCTCGAACTTCTCGCCGAAGGCGCGCGCGAAGTTCTTCTTCTTGAGCAGAGCCGACAGTTCTTGGCCCGCGCGCACGGCGTCGGCCTTCGCCGTCTCCACTTTAGCCAGCGCCGTGCCGTAGGCGTCGACGAGGACGGCGAGCTCGGGCTGCGACGCGGGCTTAGCCGGCGTCTCGGGCACGCCCGCGTATTGGTCCTTGAAGATCGGGCAGATTGGCTTGTAGTCGCACCAGCGGCAGACGGCCTCGCTGGGCTTGGGGTCGAATTGGTCCTTGTCGATGGCGGTCGCGGTCGCCACGATGCGCGTCGTGAGCTCCTTGACCAGAGGCGCGCCGCGGCGCACGGTGCGGTGCTCCTTCAAGGTCGGCAGGTGGTAGAAGATCAACTCGCCCACTTCCTCGCCGAGCTGGCTCTCGCAGGCGAACTGGTACATCGTGAGCTGGGCGTCCACGTCGAGGCGGCCCGCGGCGAGCTTCTTGCCCGTCTTGTAGTCGAGGATCGACAGGCGGCCGTCGGGCAGCTTGTCGATGCGGTCGACCTTGCCCGTCAGCGGCACGCCCTCGTGCTCGAAGGTGAAGTTGTACTCGACGGAGAAGGGAACATGGAAGGACTTCGCGTGCTTGTCGTGGAAGCGCGTGAGGATCTGGCGGCCTTCCTCGAAGTACTCGGCCTCCTGGTTCTCGTCGCGGTAGCCGGGCTTCACCCAGATCTCGCGATAGTGCTTGAGCA
>JAYTIP010000136.1:0-4521 GCA_043731745.1 Elusimicrobiota bacterium
CGTCGATCCCGTACGCGCACCTTCTGTTGCGCGCGGCCGTCTCCTATGCCTTCGTGCTTTTTCTGCTGCGCGTGAGCGGCAAGCGGCAGATCGGACAGATGGGCGCGGCCGAGTTCGTCGCCCTCATTCTCGTGAGCAACGCCGTGCAGAACTCGATGAACGGCGGCGACAATAGTTTGATCGGCGGGCTCGTCCTCGCCGGAACGCTCGTGACGCTGAGCGCCTTGGTCGCCAACCTCTCGTTCCGTTCGAAACGCTTCGCGACGGTCGTCCAGGGCCATCCGTGCCTGCTCGTGTATAAGGGCGAGTTCGTCGAGAAGAATCTCACGGGCAACCTCGTCACCCACCACGACCTGCGCACCTTGCTGCGCCGCCAGGGCATCCACGACCTCCGCGACATCCACGAGGCCGTGCTCGAGGCCAACGGCTCGGTGAGCGTGGTGCGGACTTCGGATGTGGTAAAATCCCACTCATGAAGATCAATCTCTACATCGGCGCGATCCGCAAGGCGGCGGCGTTCATCAAGAAGCGCGCCCCGGGCTTCACCCCCGACGTCGGCTTCGTGCTGGGCTCCGGCCTCGCCAAGGCCGTCCCCCCGCTCGAAAAGACGATCACGATCCCCTACCGCGACATCCCCGGCTTTCCCCGCACCACGGTCCCCGGCCACGAGGGCAAGCTCATCCTCGGCCGCTCGGCGGGCCGCTCGATCGCCGTCATGCAGGGCCGCTTTCACTATTACGAGGGCCACGCGATGGAGTCGATCGCGCTTCCCGTGCGCGCGCTCGAGTACATGGGCCTCAAGACCTTGATCGTGACCGCCGCCGTCGGCTCCATGCGCGAGAAGGTCAAGCCCGGCCACTTCACCGTGCTCACCGACCACATCAACCTCATGGGCCGTAATCCCCTCCGCGCGTTTCACGAGGAGGAGTTCGGGACGATGTTCCCCGACATGACGCAGGTTTACGACAAGCGAGTGGGCAAGGCCATCCTCGCGGCGTGCCGCAAGCGCAAGGTCAACGCGCACGAAGGCGTCTATGTCGCCGTCGGCGGGCCGTCCTACGAGACGCCGGCCGAGATCCGCGCCTTCCGCGTCATGGGCGGCGACGTGGTGGGCATGTCGGTCGTGCCCGAGGTCGTGCCCGCGCGTCAGATGGGCGTCACCGTCGGCGCGCTCGTGTGGACCTCGAACATGGCGGCAGGACTGCCGGGCTCGATCCAGAACCACGGCGACGTGCTCGCGCTCGGCGCGCGCGTGTCCGACGACCTGCGCGGCGTTCTTTCGGACCTCATCAAGGCTCTCTAGCCCCATGCTGTTCCTCGACCTCATCGCGAAGAAGCGCGACGGGGGCCGGCACACGCCCGGCGAGCTCGAGTTCGTCTCGCGGGGTGCGGCGAAGGGCCTCGTGCCCGACTATCAGCTCGCCGCCTGGCTCATGGCCGTGCTGTGCCGCGGCATGGACGAGACCGAAACCGTCGCCCTCACGCGCGCGATGGCCGACTCCGGCGAGCGGCTGGGGCTTTCGGCGGTCAAGCGCCCGAAGGCCGACAAGCACTCGACCGGCGGCGTCGGAGACGGCGTGTCGCTGGCGCTCGCTCCCCTCGCCGCGGCCTGCGGCCTCGCGGTGCCGATGATGTCCGGGCGCGGCCTCGGCCACACGGGCGGCACTCTCGACAAGCTCGAGTCGATCGAAGGCTTTCGCGTGCGCATGGAGCTGCCCGAGATCCGCAGCCAGGTCCAGGACCTCGGCTTCTGTCTATTCGGCCAAACCGGCACGCTTGCCCCGGCAGACCGGACGCTTTACGCGTTGCGTGACGCGACGGCGACCGTCCCCGCGCGCCCGTTGATCGTCGCGAGCATCCTCTCGAAGAAGGCCGCCGAGGAGCTCGACGCGCTCGTTCTCGACGTGAAAGTCGGCTCGGGCGCCATCTTCCGCGACGCCGCCTCCGCGCGCGGCCTGGCGAAAGCCCTGGTTAAAACCGCGAAGGGCCTCGGCATCCCGACCGTCGCCGTGCTCACCGCGATGGAGCAGCCTCTCGGCCGGTATGTCGGCAACGCCCTCGAAGTGCGGCAGGCCGTGGAGATTCTGCGCGGCGACGAGACCGCGGGCGACTATCTCGAGTGCACCTTGGCGCTCGGCGGCTGGATGCTCAAGCTCGCCGGCCTGACGAAGACCGCCGCCGCGGGCTCAGCACTCATGCGCTCGAAGATCAAGGACCGCTCGGGCTACGAGCTCTTTCGTCAGTGCGTGAAGCGCCAGGGCGGCAGCCTCGCGGTCATCGACGATCTCTCGCTGCTGCCCAAGGCCAAGCTCTCTCGCCCCATAAAGGCGCCCAAGTCGGGCGTGATCGCCGCGCTCGACGCGCGCAAGGTCGGCCACGCCGCCGTTTTGCTCGGCGCCGGCCGCGCGTTCAAGGACCAGGAGCTCGACTACGGCGCCGGCCTCGAGCTACTCAAGAAAACCGGCGACCGCGTCGAGAAGGGCGAGACGATCGCGATCCTCCACGCCGCCGACGCCGTCAAGCTCGGTTTGGGCGAGCGCGAGTACCGCGACGCCCTGAAGATTTCCGCGCGTGCCGCGCGGCCCAAAACGGTCGTCCTCGAGGTCATCCGATAACATGCCCAAACTCTTCGTCTCCGATCATCCGCTGGTTCAGGACAAGTTGTCGCGCCTGCGCGACGCGAACACCAAGCCCGAGGACTTCCGCCGCCTGATGGCCGAGGTCGCGATGCTCATCGGCTGCGAGGTGCTCAAGGGCGTGCGCACGCGCAAGACGACGGTCAAAACGCCGCTTAAGACCGCGGCCGCGGTCGTACTCGACCAGCCGCTCGCCTTCGTCGCCGTCCTGCGCGCCGGCCTCGGCATGACGCCCGGACTTTTGGAATTGGCGCCGCGCGCGTCCATCGGCCATATCGGCCTGTACCGCGACGAGAAGACGCTCGAGCCCGTCCAGTACTACGTTCGCTTGCCCAAGAAGATGTCCGAGCACTTCGTCGTGCTGTGCGATCCGATGCTCGCGACCGGCGGCTCCGCGTCCGAGTCGATCCGCATTCTGAAATCCGCCGGCGCCAAGCACATCGCCTTGCTGACCTTGCTCTCCTCGCGGCGCGGCGTATCCCGTATTCACAAGGACCACCCCGATGTTCCCGTGTACACGGCCGTCGTGGACGCGGTGCTCAACGAGAAGGGCTACATCGTCCCGGGCTTGGGCGACGCGGGCGACCGGCTCTTCAATACTTAGTCTAAAGAGCGGGAGCAGCCGCAGCTGTCAACTCCCGCGTTTTCGGATTAATTTCCGTGGAAATCACGATACTTTTTACATCTCGCGCGCGATGCGAATGATCGTTGAAAAATCAGCACTATTTTTCGGGAAACGCAGGACTTCGGCCGGGCGCAAGCGCCCAAAGCCTTCTATCATCTAGGGTCGCAGCGTCAGAAGGGCGTATTCCGGCGGGACGCCGAAACGCAACGGGATGATGCTCGTGCCCACCCCCGTCGTCACGAACAGGAGTTTGCCCCCCTCCGTGATCAGGCCCTTGGCGTAGCGCTGGCCGTAGCGCGAAGGGACGACGGGGCTACCGAGGAACGGAAGCCGAACCTGCCCGCCGTGCGTGTGACCCGCCAAGGTCAACGCGATCCGCTCCGGAATTTCCGGGAAGTAATCCGGCTCGTGGACCAAGGCGATCACGGGCTCGGACTCCGGAATCCTCTTGAGCGCCCCGGGCGCGTCGGGAATGCGTTCGATGTGATCGGCCAGGCCGACGAGCCGGAACGCCTTCCCGCCGCTCGTGATGCGCACGGATTCGTTCTCGAGGACGCGAATGCCGGAGAGCGCCAGCGCGTTGCGCACGCGCGGCCCGTTGAGCCACCAGTCGTGGTTGCCGAGCACGGCATAGACGCCGAGCGGCGCCTCGAGCTTGGCGAGCATCGGCGCCAGCTCCTCCGGGGGCATGAACTTCCCCCCGATCACGGTCTGGATCACGTAATCGCCGAGGAGCACGATCACGTCCGGCTTGGCCGCGTTGACGCGGCGCACGAGCTCCTCGATCCGGGCGCGCCCGGTATAGGGCGAGCCGGCGTGTATGTCGGAGATCGCGGCGATTTTGAGCCCGGTCAGCTCCAGCGGCCAGCCCCGGGGGCTGACATCCACGCGGGTTTCGACGAGCTTGCGAGAGGGTTCGTACCAGAAGCCCCATGCGAAGGCGGCCCAGAGCGTGAGAAGGACCGCGATTTCGATTCGCCTTCGCCGGATCACGGCGTTAAGGTATCAAAAAGAAGAGAGCCTCCGAGGGGTCGGAGGCTCTCGCACGGCGCCGGTTCGAGGTCGGCTTGAAACTTAGGCGGACTTACCGCACTTGCGCGGGTACACGCAGGTCGTGAACTGAGCGACCTCGATGACGGGCGCGACGGGCGCCTCGTTCTTGCAGACGTTGGGCCACACGCAGGGCTTGAACTGGGCCACGACCGGGGCGGCTTGCGTCTTGCAGACGTTGGGCCACACGCAGGGCCGGAACTGGGCGAC
>JAYTIP010000137.1:0-14539 GCA_043731745.1 Elusimicrobiota bacterium
GGCGCTCAACGACCAGAACCGCGTGATGACGCCCGGCGAGGCGGCGACCCTCGGCATCGATTTCGTCGTGATCGGACGCCCCATCACGCACGCGCCGGACCCCAGAAAAGCGGCGCTCGACATCCTGGCCGAGATGAAGGCGGCCGCCCCGAAGGCCTTGGACCGAGAATGAACTTATCCACAAGACTTTCAGCGCTGAAAGCGCTGGGGATAACTTTCAGATGAATGTCGAAAATCTGTTCCTCGAACACGGCGCCCTTCTGAAGGGCCACTTCCTGCTGTCTTCCGGGCTTCACAGCGACCGCTACCTGCAGTGCGCGCTCGTCCTCGCCCAGCCCGGCGCCGCCGAGACGCTCGGCAAAGAGCTCGCCGCGCACGCGGGCGAGAAGCCGGATCTCGTCCTGTCACCGGCGATGGGCGGCCTGATGATCGGCCACGAGGTCGCGCGTGCGCTCGGCGTGAGGCACTATTTTACGGAACGCGTTGACGGCGTCGTGCAGCTGCGTCGAGGATTCGCCCTTAAGCCCGGAGAAAAAGTTATCGTGGTCGAAGACGTGGTAACCACCGGCAAATCGACGAAGGAAGTGTTCGAGGTTATTCGCGCCTCCGGCGCGAATGTGACGGGGGCGCTGTCGATCATCGACCGAACGAATGGGGAACTCGATTTGAAAGCGCCGTACGCCGCCCTCTGGAAACTGATCGTCCCGGCCTGGAAACCCGAAGAGTGCCCCCTATGCAAGTCAGGCATCCCCGCGGTGAAGCCGGGAAGCCGCGTCATGGAGAAAAAATAATGGCCAGCTCGACTCTGACCTACCGCAAGTCCGGCGTGAACATCGACCTCGCCGACAAGCTCGTCGACCACATCCAGAGCAAGGCTCCGGCGATCGGCGGCTTCGCGGGCCTGTTCCCCCTCGATCTCGACGGCACCGGTCCGTGGGAGCTCGTCGCCTGCACCGACGGCGTCGGCACCAAGCTCAAGCTCGCCTTCGCGCTCGACAAGCACGACACGATCGGCATCGACCTCGTCGCGATGTCGGTCAACGACCTCGTCTGCTGCGGCGCCAAGCCTCTGATCTTCCTCGACTACTACGCCACCGGCAAGCTCAAGCTCCAGACCTCCAAGAAGATCATCTCCGGGATCATGGAAGGCTGCCGCCAGGGCCGCTGCGTCCTGCTCGGCGGCGAGACGGCCGAGATGCCGGGCATGTACCCCAAGGACGAATACGACCTCGCGGGCTTCGCGGTCGGTATCGTCAAGCGCGACGAGGTCATCGACGGCTCGAAGATCTATCCCGGCGACTTGATCCTCGCCTTGCCGTCCTCAGGCCTCCACAGCAACGGGTACTCGCTGGCCCGGCAAGTCTTTAAGGGCAAGGACCTCAAGAAGTGGGCGAAGCAACTGCTCACGCCGACGCGCATCTATGTCGACGAGGTCACGAGGCTGAAGGCCGCGCTCGCCAAGGAAGAGGGCATCATCCTCGGCCTGTCGCACATCACCGGCGGCGGCCTCGTTGAGAATGTTCCCCGCATCCTGCCGCGCGGACGCAAGGCGATTTTTCGGAAGGACTCCTGGAAACGAGCTCCTATTTTTACCGAGATACAACGGCGCGGCAATGTGCCCGAGAAAGAGATGTGGCGGACCTTCAACATGGGCCTGGGCCTCGTCATCGTCATCCGCCCCGACAGCCTGGCCGCCGCGAAGAAGGCCCTGCCCGAGGCCATCGTGGTCGGTGAGATCGTGGAAGGCAAGCACGAGGTCGTGATCATTTGAAGATCGCGGTCTTCGCCTCCGGGGAAGGCACCAACCTCCAGGCCTTGCTCGACGCCTGCGCGGACGGTCGCGTGCGCGGCGAGGTGGCGCTCGTCGTCTCGAACAAGGAAGACGCGGGCGCGATTCGTCGCGCCCAGCGCGTCGGCGTCGAGACGCTCGTCTGTCCTCAAAACGATCACCCGACGCCCGACGAATACAATGCCTTCCTCGCGCAAGAGTGTAAAAAGCGCGGCATCGAGCTCATCTGCCTCGCGGGCTTCATGCTGAAGATCACGCGCCCGCTCATCGAGGCGTACCCGGGCCGCATTCTCAATGTCCACCCCGCCCTGCTGCCTGCCTTCGGCGGCCAAGGCATGTACGGACGCAAGGTGCACGAGGCGACGATCGCCGCCGGCGTGAAGGTCAGCGGAGCGACGATCCATGTCGTCGATGAGGAATACGACCACGGCCCCGTCGTCCTGCAGGCGACCGTGCCCGTGCTCGCCACCGACACGGCCGGAACCTTGGCGGCGCGCGTGCTCGCTCAGGAACACTGGATCTACCCGCGGGCCGTCGCGCTGTTCGCCGAAGGCCGCGCGAAGGTCGAGGGCGGCAAGGTCGTGGTGAAGCCTTCGGTCCACGAGGCCTCGCCCCGCCTCAAACGCGCTTTGATTTCCGTCTCCGACAAGATCGGCGTCGTCGAGTTCGCGAAGGGTCTGCACGATCTCGGCGTCGAAATCGTTTCCACCTCCGGCACCTACAAGGCCCTCGTTCAGGCGGGGCTGCCCGTTCGTCCCCTTGAAACGATGACGGGCTTCCCCGAAATCCTGGACGGCCGCGTGAAGACCTTGCATCCGCATGTGCATGGCGCCATCCTCCTGCGCCGCTCCGACCCCAAGCAGGTTCGTGAGGCCGAGCTCTTCGGTCTCGAACCGATCGATCTCGTCGTCGTAAACTTGTATCCCTTCGCCAAGACGGTCGCCGAGGCGAAAGATCCTTTCGAGCAGGCCGTCATCGAGCAGATCGACATCGGCGGCGTCGCTTTGATCCGCGCCGCGTCGAAGAACTTCGAGGATGTGGCCGTGCTCACCGCCCCGTCCGACTACGCTGGGGTGCTGGCCGAGCTCTCGGCCGCGCAGTGCCGATTGTCGCTCGAGACCCGCAAGCGCTTGGCCCTCACCGGCTTTCGCCACACCGCCGAGTACGACGCCATGATCGCCCGGGCCTGGTGCGGAGAGGTCTCGGGGACGAAAGAGGCCGGGACCTTCCCCGCTCAGCTTGAAAACCGCCTGATCAAGGTCCAGGATCTTCGTTACGGAGAAAATCCGCACCAGAAGGCCGCCCTCTACGCCTCCGAGGCGGGCATGTCATTCTCCAAGCTCCACGGCAAGGAGCTGTCCTACAACAACCTCCTCGACGCGGCCGGGACCTGGGACGCCGTCTCGGATTTCGAAGCCCCCGCCGCCGTCGTCTTCAAACACGTCACCCCCGCCGGCATCGGCACGGGCGAGACGATCGAGCAGGCCTTTGACAAGGCCTGGGCCACGGACCCGCTGTCGGCTTTCGGCGGCGCGCTGGCCTTCAACCGCCCCGTCACGCGCGCGATCGCGGAGCTCTTGTCCAAGCGCTTCGTTGAGGTACTCGTCGCCCCGGCCTACGAGCCCGAGGCCCTCGAGATTCTGACCAAGAAGCCCAATGTCCGCATTCTCGTGCGCACCCGCCCGCCGACCACGGCGCTTCAGCTTCGCTCGATCGGCGACGAGGTCCTCGTCACCGAGCCCGACCGCGCGATCACCGGCCCCGACTGGAAGGTCGTCAGCAAGCGCGCGCCGACGGCGGTCGAAGAAGAAGCCCTCCGCTTCGCCTGGACCGCCGCCAAGCATGTGAAGTCCAACGCGATCGTCCTCGCCGGCCCCGACCGCACCGTCGGCATCGGAGCGGGCCAGATGTCGCGCGTCGACTCGGTCCACATGTCGGGCGTCAAGTTCAAGCTCTGGCTGCGCGACAACGAGGGCCCGAAAGCGCTCGTGCTCGCCTCCGACGCGTTCTTCCCCTTCCGCGACGGCATCGACGCGGCCTTCACGCTCGGCATCTCCGCGATCATCCACCCCGGCGGCTCCATCAAGGACGCCGAAGTGATCGCCGCCGCCGACGAGCACAATTTAGCGATGGTCATGACCGGCATGCGCCACTTCCGGCATTGAAATGGTGCCTGACCTGAAGTTTCGGTAGTTTTGATCCTAGAACAACTACCGAAACTTCAGGCCAGGCACCGGCTGATAGCGTGATTTCTCGTCGAGGAATGCTAAAATGGGGCACCGATGAACGACAAAGCCTGGCTGGCTCTTGAAGACGGAACCATCTTCACCGGGAGGGCGTGCGGCGCCGCCGGGGAATCGGGTGGCGAGTTCGTGTTCAACACGGCCATGACCGGTTATCAGGAAATCTTAACCGACCCCTCTTACGCGGGCCAGTGCGTGGTGATGACCTACCCGCTCATCGGCAACTACGGCATCACCGCGGCCGACAACGAATCGAACCGTCCGCGCCTCTCGGGCTTCGTCGTGCGCGAGATGTGCAAGACGCCCTCCAACTACGAGTCCGTCGAGTCCGTCGGCGCCTACCTCAAGAAACACGGCATCGTCGGCATCGAGGAAGTCGACACTCGCGCGCTGACCTTGTTGCTGCGGCAGAAGGGCGCGCTGCGCGGAATTATTTCGACGGTCGACGGCGACAAGAAACGGCTGGTGGCCAAGGCGAAAGCCTTGCCCTCCATGGCCGGACAGAATTTGGCGAAGACCGTGACCTGCGAAAAGCCTTACTCCTGGGACGAGGGCTACAAGCCCGCCGACAAGAGCCTCCATGTGGTGGTGATGGATTTCGGCGTGAAGCACGGCATCCTGCGCTGCCTCGCGGCCATGGGGTGCAAGGTCACCGTGGTACCCGCCTCGACCACCGCCGAGCAAATCGTCGCGCTCAAGCCCGACGGCGTCCTGCTCACCAACGGCCCCGGCGACCCCGAACCCGTCACCGACGCGATCGAGACGATCAAGCAGCTTCTCACGGAGCGCGTGCCGCTGTTCGGCATCTGCCTGGGCCACCAGCTCCTGGGCTTGGCGCTCGGCGGGAAGACCTACAAGCTCAAGTTCGGACACCACGGCTCGAACCATCCCGTCAAAGACTTGGAGACGGGCAAGATCGAGATCACCTCGCAAAACCACGGGTTTTGCGTGGACCTCAAGACCTTGCCCTCCTCGGTCAAAACGACGCACCTCAACCTCAACGACGGGACTTCCGAGGGAATGTCCCACGCCGAGCTTCCCGCCTTCTCCGTCCAGTACCACCCTGAGGCCTCCGCCGGCCCGCACGATAGCCGCTACCTCTTCGAGCGCTTTCGCGCTTTGATGCTCGCCGGAAAGGAGGCGCGCTCGCGATGAGCCCGCTGGTCCTCTTCCTCCTTTTCGGCGGCGTCCCCCTGGCTTGGTATTTCTGGCGCGAGCACAAGCTCAACACCCCGTCTTTGCAGTGGCCCTCGATGCGAGTCGTGCTCGGCCTGACTTATGAAGCCGACCCGCCCCGTCTCGGCGGCGCCTGGAACGGACGCAAGGTCGCCATCGAGTCCGCCGAGGGCGGCGTGATCCTCACCGCCTGGCTCAACGCCGAGACGAGCCTGCGCGTCGAGTGCGCGGAAAAGGAACTCGTCATTAAGCGCGCCGGCATGCTCGTGCCCGACGCCGTCGAGCCCGTCGAGACCGCTTTCAAGCAGAAGCTACTCGCGCGTTGCTCCGACAAGAGCGCCGGACCGCTCGTGTTCGACGCGACGATGCAACAGCGCCTCGCCGACCTCCGGTACGTGGACTTCGTCGGCGAAGCGTTCCGCGTCGTGTGGAAGGTCCCGGTCGTCAAGGAAGTCAACGAAACGGAAGCCCTGCTCGGCGCCTTGTGCGCCGTGGCCGACGGCCTCGAGAGTTTCCCCAAAGGCGGAGGGATGCCCAGTGCCCAAGCGAAGCGACCTTAAGAAGATCCTCGTCGTCGGTTCCGGCTCGATCGTCATCGGCCAAGGCTGCGAGTTCGACTACTCCGGCACCCAGGGCATCAAGGCCCTGCGCGAAGAAGGCTACGAAGTCTGCCTGATCAACTCCAACCCCGCCACGATCATGACGGACCCGGAGCTCGCCGACCGCACCTACATCGAGCCGCTGACCCCCGAGTACCTCGAGAAGGTCATCGCCATCGAGCGCCCGCAGGCGATTTTGCCCACCCTCGGCGGCCAGACCGCGCTTAACCTCACCGTGTCCGCGGCCGAGAAGGGCATTCTCAAGAAGTATGGCGTGGAAATCATCGGCGCGCGTCTGGAAACGATCCGCAAGGCCGAGGACCGCCAGCTCTTCAAGCAGTGCATGCAGAAGATCGGCATCGACCTGCCCCGCTCCTTCGTCGTCACCGACGAGAGCGATCTTAAGTCGGTTTCGCGCGACCTGGGCTTCCCGATCATCGTGCGCGCTTCCTTCACCCTCGGCGGCACCGGCGGCGGCATCGCCTACCACTACGACGAGCTGCGCACGCGCGTGCACGCCGCCTTCGAGATGAGCCCCGTCAAGAAAGTCCTTCTCGAGGAGTCCGTGCTCGGCTGGAAGGAATACGAGCTCGAGGTCATGCGCGACTGCAAGGACAACTTCGTCGTCGTCTGCACGATCGAGAACCTCGATCCCATGGGCGTGCACACCGGCGACTCGATCACGGTGGCACCCGCGCAGACCTTGACCGACCGTCAGTACCAGGAGATGCGCGAGGACGCCAAGAAAATCATCTCCGAGGTCGGCGTCGAGACCGGCGGCTGCAACATCCAATTCGCCGTGCACCCCCAGACGGGCCGCCGCATCTGCGTCGAGATCAATCCGCGCGTGTCCCGATCCTCGGCACTCGCCTCCAAGGCGACGGGCTTCCCGATCGCGCGTCTGGCGGCCAAGCTCGCCGTCGGCTACGCCCTCGACGAACTGCCCAACGACATCACGCGAGCTACGCTCGCGTGCTTTGAACCGTCCATCGATTACGTCGTCGTCAAAGCCCCGCGCTTCGCCACCGAGAAGTTCGGCGAGTTCACGCTCGACACGGCGATGAAATCCGTCGGCGAGGCCATGGCGATCGGCCGAACCTTCAAGGAAGCCCTCCAGAAATCCCTGCGCGGCCTCGAAAGCGGTAAAAAAGGACTTCAAGGGGCGGAGCCCCTCGACCCCGAGACGCGCCTGCAGCGCGTGGCGACGCCCACCTCGAGCCGCCTGTACCACGTCAAGTCCGCCCTCGACGAGGGCCTGAGCGTCGAGCGCATCCACGAGGTCTCGAAGATCGACCCTTGGTTCCTGAATCAGCTCAAGGACATTTCTGATTTCGAAAAGACATTAAAAATGATGCCGTTGGATGCCGATAATTTATTTGCCGCGAAGCGGCTCGGCTTCTCCGACGCGCAAATCGCGCTGGCCAAGGGCGTCAAAGAAGAAAAGATCCGCACGAAGCGCTGGGCTCTTAAGGTTCGTCCCTCTTACAAGCTCGTCGATACCTGCGCCGGCGAGTTCCCCTCCGCCACGCCCTACTTCTACTCGACCTATGAGGAAACCGGCGACCTGATCCCCTCCAAGGGCGGCAAAAAAGTCGTCATCTTGGGCTCGGGCCCCAACCGCATCGGCCAAGGCATCGAGTTCGACTACTGCTGCGTCCAGGCCTCGAAGGCCCTTCGCGCGTACGGCTGGCAGTCGGTCATGGTCAACTGCAACCCCGAGACCGTCTCCACCGACTACGACAGTTCCGACCGGCTTTACTTCGAACCCCTGACCTTAGAGGACACCCTCGAGATCATCGCCGTCGAGAAGCCGATGGGCGTGATCGTCCAATTCGGCGGCCAGACTCCGCTGAACCTCGCCAAGGCGCTCGAGGACGCGGGCGTGCCGATCCTCGGCACCTTGCCCGCCGCCATCGACATGGCCGAGGACCGGCGCCTGTTCGGCGCCGCTCTAAAAAAGCTCAAAATCCTCTCGCCCGAGTCCGGCATCGCGGCGTCCGCCGACGCCGCGCTGAAGATCGCGCGCCGCATCGGCTACCCCGTGATGGTCCGCCCGAGCTATGTCCTCGGCGGCCGAATGATGGAGGTCGTCTACGACGACCCCTCCCTCGTCGACTATGTCGGTCGCGCGATCAAGGCCGCGACGCACCCGTCCTTGCTCATCGACCGTTTCCTGGCCGACGCCACCGAGGTCGACGTCGACGCGGTGTGCGACGGCAAGGATGTCTGGGTCTCCGGCATCATGGAGCACATCGAGGAAGCGGGAATCCACTCCGGTGACTCGGCCTGCACCTTGCCTCCGCACTCGCTGTCGCCGGCGGTGCTTCTCACGATTCGGGAAAATACTCGCAAGCTGGCACTGCACCTCAAGGTTCGCGGCCTCATGAACGTGCAGTACGCGGTCAAGGACGGCGCCGTCTACATCCTCGAGGCCAATCCGCGCGCCTCGCGCACGGTGCCCTTCGTCAGCAAGGCCACGGGCCTGCCCGTCGCCCGCATCGCGACCTGGGTCATGATGGGCAAGCCGCTCAAGAAGCTCCTCCCCCCGGGCGTGCTCAAGGGCAACATCGAGCCGCCCTACACCGCGACGAAGGAGGCCGTCATGCCCTTCATCAAGTTCCCCGGCGTCGACCCGAAGCTCGGGCCCGAGATGAAATCGACCGGCGAGGTCATGGGTCTCGACTCCGACTTTCCGCGCTCGTTCGCGAAATCCCAAGAAGCGGCCGGGATGCTCCTGCCCACCTCGGGCTCGGTCTTCGTCAGCGTACGCGACGAGGACAAGGCGCAGATCGTGCCGATGGCGCGCTCGTTGCGCCAGCTCGGCTTCACGCTCGTGGCCACCCGCAGCACCGCCGACTTCCTGACGCGCCACGGCCTCGAGACTTCCCGCGTGGCCAAGGTCGGCGAGGGCAAGCCCGATGTCGTCGATTTGATGAAGCAGAGGACCTTGTCTTTGGTCATCAACACCCCCTCGGGCAAACGCTCGCGCACCGACGGCTACGCCATCCGGCGCACGGCCCTCGAGCTGAACATTCCCTGCATCACGAACCTCCACAGCGCCGGCGCGGCCGTGCACGCCATCGCGGTGCTTCAGGGCGCCAGCATGGGCGTCAAATCACTCCAAGCGCACTACGAGAACCTGCCCTACAAAGTCGATCTGGGTCTAAAGGCCTAAACGGCGTAGGCCTTTAGGTCCAATATTGCGTGGGCCCGGAGGCCCACGCTCCAAGCCGGATTTTCCTCTATACTGATCACATGGCGCTTTTAGCTCTTCTCGCTCTCCTCATAGCGGCCCCGGCCTTCGCCGAGACGGCCGGCCCCGCGCCCACGGAACAGCAGCAGTATGTCGACCCCGTCGCTCTTCGCGCCCGCGCCGAGGCCTTGCGCGACGCCGTCGCCGACTCGGGCGTCTCCGACATCTCGATCCACACGCGCGCGCACGGCTTCTTCGACAAGCTTCCCCAGGAAAACCTCGCCGTCGCAGCACCCCACTACCGCATGCAGCGCGAGACGGTCAAAGGCGAGATGGGCACGATCAAGGGCATGCAGGCCGAAGCCGACCGCCGCCTCGACGAGTGGAAGCGCGCCCACGCCGAGCCGCCGCCCCCCGACATCGAGGGCGCCGTCGCTGAGGCCCGCGACCTCGGCAAGTCCAAGCGCCTCGACTACGACACTTCCGGCAAGCTCGCCGAGAACCAGATGGGCATTTTCACCTACATGCGCGACAAGCTTGAGGGCGGAAAGGTCCAGCTCAACGAGCGCATGAAGATCCTGACGGCCCTGTGCGGCGAGGCCTTCACCTACGCCACCGTCGCGCACGAAGCCCAGCACTCCCGCGACCGCGCCGCCGGCAACCTCACCCCCGAGAAGGAGATCGAGGGCGAGATCAGCGCCTTCCGCGTCCAGTACCTGTGGGTCAAGATGATCGACCCGACGGGCGAGCGCCTGCTGACCCTGCACGGCACTTTGCGCTTCGAGCGCGACCGCGCCGCCGATCCCAAGATCAAGGTCGCCCTCGCCCAAGCCGTGACCTACCTCGAGCATCTTTCCGATGTGATCGAGACCGAAGGCAAGCACGACGAGCTCAAGAAACTGGTCGAGCGCTTGGGCTACTCCGACGGCCACGATCACGACCACGAGTCGCGCGGCTCGTCGTCCCCCACCAGCGCCTAAGCGGCGCTACTTAGTTCCCGGTCCCGGAGTGCCCGCGGGGCAGGTGTTGCAGTTGACCGGCATCCCCGAGCAGGACACGCACGAACCCCCGCCGTTGTTGTAGAGGCAGACCTTGCAGGGGTGCGCCTCACGGTAGGCGCGGTCGATGGCCGCCGCGGCCTCCGCCGCCGCGCTCGAGGCGGCCGATTGCGCCGCTTGCGCCGCGCTCGGACCGCCGGGCCCGAGGCTTCCCAGCGGTGAGTTGAGGATTCCCGAACAGATCTTTTGCCGCCAGCCGAACTTGCCGCTGCGGTCCGGCACATTGCCGAACCACGGCGACTCGTTCGCCACGAACGGAGGCATGTTCACCTGGACGTTCACATAAGAACGGACGCCCGGCGGTATGTGGCAGCCGGGCTGTTTAGGGTCGGAAGAGAACTGAAGCATGCCTTGAGGCCCCGCGCTCCCGGCGCAACCGGCCTCTTCCGCCGCTTTATAGGTCGCTCCCCCGTACGGCGCTCCGCCCGGCGTCGGGGACAACCACATCGCGAGCAGACAACCTTGGTTCGGAAAAGCCGGCGCATCGAGGACACGGGCGTTGCCGACGCCGTTGATGCCCGGCCGGCTGTCCGGAAAGAAGCCCACCGCGTAGCCGTTGTCGGGTGTGAAGTTCATCCCGCCGTGTGCGAGCATGTGCTGGGACATCGAGGCGAGATCGGCGGATACCTCGAAGTGATTCCGGGATTTCGGCGTGACGACGCACTGCGTCACCCCCCCGCTCCCGCCCTGGCCGCAGGTGACTCCGCCTCCACCACCGGAGAGGCCTCCCCCGCCCGTCGCGAGTTGCGAACGCGTTAGGCTTCCGCCGGACGACTGCCCTCCGCCGCCGGATCCGGCGCTCTTGCGCATAGGCGGCAAAGCCGGGACGGTGTCTTCGGTCGAATTCGGGGCGTTCTCGGGAAGTTCGTAGGTGGTCTTGGCGCCGACCCCGTTGATCGATGAATTCTTCGGCTGGTTTTCGTCCGCGGCGGGAGCGTCGTCATCGTCGGCGAACGCCGGCACGGACAGGGAGATAAGGAGAAGGGCGTAAAGTGGAAAGTTTCGCGTGGGCATACGCCAAGTATAGACCGGGCGCGCGGAAAGTCAAGGCGGGGACTAGCGCTTTTTCTTTTTCGAGGAACCCGAGCCGCCGCCGCCCGCGCCGCCGAGCATCAACATCCCCCACGGGACGCCGATGAGGCCGCCGAGCGCCAGGCCGATCAGGACGTCGAACGGGTAGTGCACGCCGACATACACGCGGCTGTAGCCGATGAGGCAGGCGACGCTCCAGAAGACGAAGCCCGCCGCCGGATACGCGACGCAGAGCACGCCCGCCGCGGCCGCGGCATTGGCCGCATGACTCGACGGGAAACCGTTGCGTCCCCCGGCGGGCTCGCGCACGATCGCGCCGATGCCCGCGTACTCCGGGCGGGGCCGGGCGGCCCAATGCTTGATGAAACGCGCGGCCGTGTCGGTGACGCCGATCGCGATCGCGGCCACGACGAGCACCCGCAGCGCGCTTTTTCTTCCTTTATAGAGCCAGACGGCCAAGCCGGCCGGGGCGACGCCGTACTTGAACCAGGGCACCTTGTGAAGGTCGGTGAACACGGGCATGATCGCGTCGAGGCTCGGATGCGTCCAGACCCCGTTGATCAGGCCGAAGGCGACGCGGTCGAGAGAGCCGAAGCCCCAGGGAAGGTTCATTTCTTCGCGCAGACGGCGCACAGGCCGTGGACTAAGACTTCATGCGAGACGACCTTGAAGCCCCGCGGCAGCGAGCCCTTCAAGTCGGGTAGGCAGGCGCCGCCGAGCTCGAAGACTTTCTCGCACCGCGAGCAGCGGAAGTGGTGGTGGTGATCTTTTCCCGCGGCCTCGTAGCGGGGCGGCTCCCCGGGCAATTGGACCTCGGAGATCTCCTTGGCTTTGAGCAGGGCCTTGATGTTGCGGTAGACGGTGGCGATGCCCAGGCCCGGGGCGTCGCCCTTGGACGCCTCGAGAACCTCGAGAGCGCCGAGCGGCCGTCCCGCCTCTTCGAGGGCGCGGCGGATGGCACGCCGCTGGCTGGTGTCGCGCTGCATAAGGCCATGATAGCAAAATGAATCTTGACGCTATTATGATACTGTGTTATCATTATCAACATGAGATACTTTTTCCTTTTCGCCTTGCTCCCGCTGGCCCTCCCCGCCCGGGCCGATGAAGCGGCGGAGGCCCGCATCAAGTCGCTCGAAGACCGCCTCGCTAAGATCGAAAATGCGCCCGCCAAAACCTCGCTGTCGGCCTTCAACCCGGCGATGGGGGCCGCGATCGACTTCGCCTACTCTCACACCAACGGGGCCTCGAACTTCGCTTTTCGCGCCGCCGAACTCAACATCGAGGCGCCGATCGACCCGTTCCTGAAGGGCTGGATCATCATGACCGGCTCGCAAAGCGGAGTGGCGGTCGAAGAAGCCACGCTGCAGACGACCGCCCTGCCCCACAACCTCACCGTCACCGGCGGCCGCCTGTTCGCCTCTTTCGGCCGTTTGGCGCACTTCCACGATCACGAATTGCCCGTCATCGACCGGCCGCGCTCGCTCGACACCTACATCGGCGGCGAGACCCAGGCGGACGGCGTCGAAGTCTCTTACCTGTTCCCGACGCCTTTTTACATGACCGCGACGGGGGGCGCGTTCAACAAGCTCGGAGCCACGAACGCCCGCGCCGACAACGCCGTCGCGCGGCCGATGGACAGCTTCACCTACCTCGGCCGCCTAGCCGCGTACACGGACGTCGGCGACGACCACAGCGTGGAGTTGGGTCTCAGCGAAGCGTGGACGCCGCGGCGCTATGTCATGGACACCTCCGTCGCCGGCACCGACTTCAACGGCGACGGCACGCCCGACACGCCCAACACTTCCGCCGGCATTCAGACCCGCAAGAACACCTGGCGCAGCCTCAGCGGGCTCGACTTCACTTATCGTTGGCAGCCCACTTCCGGGGGCGCGCGTAAAGGCCTCATCTGGAGCACCGAGGTGATGCAGAACAACGAGCGGCGCTTCGACGCCGCGACCAACCTGCCGACGGACCGGGTGCGCTCGTACGCCGGCTTTTCCTACGTCCAACTCAAGCTCGGCACCAAGTGGCGCCCCGGCGTCATGCTCGATCTGACGGAAGACCTCGACCGAGCCCGCGTCGTGACCCGAACCTACACCGCCTTCCTGACCTACGACCTCACCGAGTTCCAGCGCCTGCGTCTGGCCTTCTCACGGACGACGGACAATCGCCCGACGGGCTTGGGGAACAACACGGTCGGCCTACAGTGGACGGGGGTGCTCGGCCACCACGTCCACGGCTTCCGGGATCGCTAAAAGATAAAATTTGAGGCAACCATGAAAAAAATCACTTTGCTGGCCGCTCTCCTCGCCGTCTCCGCCTCCCGCGCGGACGCCGCCAAGCTGCGCGTCGTGGCCACGATCCCCGATCTCGTCGACATCACGCAACGCGTCGGCGGCGACCTCGTCTCGGTCGACGGCCTCGCTCGCGGCACCGAGGACATCCATCAGGTCGTGATGAAGCCGAGCTTCGTCACAAAGCTCAACCGCGCCGACGCCGTCGTCTACTTGGGCCTCTCCGTCGAGCACGCGTTCCTGCCCGGGCTGCTCGATGTGGCGAGGAATCCCGCGATGAAGCCCGATCCGGACACCTTCAACTGCCTGGGCAACGGTTGCATCGACTGCTCAGTCGGCGTGGGCGTGCTCGAGAAGCCCGACACCCTCAGCCGCGCGCAGGGCGAGATCCATCCCCAGGGCAACCCGCACTACAACACCGGCGCCAACAACGGGCCGCTCATCGCGCGCAACATCGCGGCGGGCCTCTCTCGCGTCGATCCGGCGCACGCCGCCGAGTACCAGAAGAACCTGAAGGCGTACCTCGCCGAACTCGAACCCAAGATCGCCGAGTGGCGCAAACGCGCCGCCCCGCTCAAGGGCGTGAAGGCCGTTTCCTATCACAAGGACGTGCCGTATCTCGGCGCCTTCACCGGCATCGACTTCGTCGACACCATCGAGCTCAAGCCCGGCGTGGCGCCCACCCCCACCCACCTCGCCGAGCTCGTCAAGAAGATGAAGGAGCAGGGCGTGACCTTGATCGTGCGCGAGCAGCAGTACGACGCGAAGACACCCGCCTGGCTCGCCGAGCAGACCGGCGCCAAGGTCGCCGTCATCGGGACCATGGCGAACGCGCTTCCGGGCACCGAGACCTTCGTAAAGCTGTCCGAAACCAACCTCGCCAATCTCCTCAAGGCCGTCGAGCACAAGGGAAGCTAGGTGACGAAAGCCGCCGAACCGCTGATCCGTTTTAAAAACGCCACGCTCGGCTACGGCAAGACGCACATCCTCACCCATGTCGACCTCGACATCCACGCGGGCGAGTTCAGGGGCATCCTCGGCTACAACGGCTCGGGCAAGACCACGATCCTCAAGACCATGCTCGGGCTCATTCCTTGCCAAAAGGGCGAGTTTACGGGCAAAGGCCGGCAATTTGGCCTGCCGCGCTTCGGCTAC
>JAYTIP010000138.1:0-3101 GCA_043731745.1 Elusimicrobiota bacterium
TCCTCGCGCGGCGAGAGCGATCTGACGCCCGCGGCCGCGCCGCCGTGGCGCGGCGCCGAGCCCGACGCGCTCGACGAGGAGTTCACCGACGCGGTGTACGGGCGCGATCTCGCCTCCTGGTTCCTCGCCGCGGCGGCGCTGGCTCTGTTGATCGAGCTGTTCCTGGCGTTGCCCTCGCGCGCGCTGACTTTCGCGGCGCTGCTTCTCATGCTGTCCTTGCCCGCCGCCGCTCAGCAAGGCGACCGCTTCCTGTGGACCCAGCTCGAGCTGGGCGACAACTGGGACCCGTATCCCGACGCGCCCGGCGATGTCGCGGCCTGGCTGGGCGAGGTCACGAGCATGCGCGCGGCCCCCGGCCGTCGCGCGATCACGCTCAAGGACCCGGCGCTGTTCTCCTCCCCTTTTCTCTACCTCGCGGGCGCTTCGGCCCCGCCTGAGTTGCGCGACGATGAGCTTCGCCGATTGCGACAGTTCGTCTCCGGCGGCGGATTTTTGTGGATCGAGGACAGCGGCGGCGGCCCGCCCGGCTCGTTTGATCGCTGGGTGCGTCGGGAGCTGCCGCGCGTGCTGCCCGACTCCGAGCTTAAGCCGTTGCCCGCCGACCATGTTCTTTACCGGACCTTTTTCCTCCTGCGCGGTCCGGCCGGACGCGTGCGCGTGCAGGGCGCGGTCGAAGGAGTGGAGTGGGGCGGACGCGTGGCGGTGCTCTACACGCGCGACGACGAACTCGGCGCGTGGGCCAAGGACGCGCTCGGCAAGCCCCTGCGCGCCTGCGTGCCCGGCGGCGAGGCTCAGCGCGAGCTCGCGCGGCGGCTGACGCTCAACATCGTGATGTACTCGCTCACCGGCTCGTATAAGGCCGACGCGGTCCACCAGGCCACGATTCTCGACAAGCTCAAGGCGGCGCCGTGACGCACTGGGGACTTGAGGCCGGCGCCGGAGCGTGGGCGTGGGCGGCGTGCGCCGTACTAGCGGGCGCGTTCTACCTACACGCCCGCCGCAGCCCCGCGCGGCCGGCCTTGCTCGTCCTGCGCGGTCTCGGCGCGGCGGCCCTGGCGTTGGCGCTTCTGCGGCCCGTCCTGCTCGCGCGCGAAGGGCGCGACACCAAACCACGGCTTCTCATTCTCATAGACGCCGGCCACTCGATGAAGGGCAAGTCGCCCTCGGGCGGTACGCGTTTTGAGCAAGGTCTGGCGTGGCTGAAGAAGAACCGGTCGTCGATCGAGGCTCGGGCCGACGCGACCGTGGTGCTCGTCTCCGACCGCGCCCGCGCGCTCGGCGGTCTCGATGCGCTCGGCGGCGCCGCGCCCGAGGGCACGGGGTTTAAGCCCGAGCAGTCCTTTCCCGATGCCGTTCCCGGCGAGGGTGCCGCGGCGCGGACCTGGCTGATCACCGACGGCGTGGCCGAGGGCTCGGCGGATTTCGGCCGCACGGCGGCGCAATTGGGCTCCCCTCTCGACCTCCTCGGCGTCGGCCCGTCGCGGCGCGAGACCGGCGCGGCGTTTCTCGATCTCAAAGCCCCCGACTTCGCCTTCCTGCACGGCCAGATTCCCGTCGAGGCGAGCGTCGAGGCGACGGGACTCGGCGGACGCGACGCGACGGTGGTCCTGTCGCGCGCCGATGAGTCCGCGCCGGGCGGCTGGCGCGAGACCGGGCGCATGAAGCGGCGCGTGAGCTCGGACCTTGAGACCTTCCCCGTGACCTTGAGCGCGCCCGCCGACTCGCTCGGCACGGCGCGCCTGAAGCTCGTCGCCTCCGGCGGCGGCCGAGACCGCGTCCGCGAGTTCCGCGTCGAGACGGTGCGCCAGAAGTACCGCATCATGTATCTGGCGGGACGGCCGAGCGCTGAGTACGCGGCGCTGCGCGAGTTTCTTAAGGCCGACCCGAACCACGAGCTCGTGTCCTTCGTGATCCTGCGCAATCCCGAGAATCCCTCCCCCGCCCCCGACAAGGAGCTTTCTTTGATTCCCTTCCCAGTCGACGAGATATTCGGCCGCGCCCTGCCGCAGTTCGACTTGTTCATTCTGGAGAACTTCTCCGCCGCGCGCTTCCACCTGCCGCCGCAGTACTTGGACGCGCTCAAGCGCTTCGTGGCCGGCGGCGGGGCCTTGCTCGTCAAAGGCGGCGAGAGCGCCTTCTCCGCGGGCGGTTATAAGAACTCGCCGCTCGAGGAAGTCCTGCCCGTGGTGCTGTCGTCGAAGAGCCCGGATTTTATTCCCGGGCTGTTTTCTCCGAAGCCGGGCCCCGCCAATCACCCGCTCGTCAATCTCTACGAGACGCCCGAGCAATCGGCTCGCGCCTGGGCGGCGCTGCCCCCGCTCGACGGCTGGGGGCGCTTCGCGTCCTTGCGTCCCGGCGCCGAGGTGCTCGCGAGCCACCCGCGCGAGACGAGCGAGGACGGCAAGCCGTTGCCCGTGGCCGCCGTGCGGCCCTACGGTCGAGGCAAGGTCATGCTGATCTCGACGGATTCGTCCTGGCGCTGGAAGCTCGGCGCGGCGGCGGACCCCGACGCCGCGGGCTTCTACGGCCGGTTCTGGACGCGCGCCGTCCAATATCTCACGGGCGGCCTCGACCTCTCCAAAGTCCGCTTCGCCCCTTTGCCCGACCGCGTGCCGCCGCGAGAGCCCGCGCGCCTGACCTTGCGCGTCTTCGACGAGTCCTTCGGCCCCGCTCCCGCGTCGGACACGCGCGTGAGCGCCACCTGGACGGGGCCCGATGGCCGCGCCCGCGAGGTCGCGGCGCGCGAGACCGAGCCCGGCGCTTACGCGATCGAGCTCACGGGCCTGGTCCCTGGAAGCCAGAAGGTCCGCGCCGTCGCGCGCGTGCGCGGCCGGCCGTGGGGCGAGGACGAGGCGCGATTCACCTGGGAGCCCGCGCAGGAAGAGCCGATGGACCGAGGCTGGCTCACAAAGGCCGCGGCCGCGGGCGGCGGCAAGTTCGTCGATCTCGCGACGGCGAAGCCGGGCGAGCTCCTCGACGCGCTTCCCCCTCCGCGCCCGCGCGACGAGACCGTGCGGCGGCTGCGGCCGTTCGCTTCGCCGTTCTGGCTGCTCGTCGCCGGAGCTTTACTTCTGCTCGAGTGGGCTCTGCGGAGGCGCGCC
>JAYTIP010000139.1:0-2823 GCA_043731745.1 Elusimicrobiota bacterium
CCCAAGTGCCGTCGCCGGCCTCCGAGAGCTCGGAGACGCGAGACTGCGGCTTCACCTTCACGCGGATGGTTTTCCTGCGCAAATAAAAGCGCCCGCTCCTTTTCAAGAACGGGCGCTTCCTAAAATCTGAGCCGGGAATCGGATTCGAACCGACGACCTGCTGTTTACGAAACAGCTGCTCTACCGCTGAGCTATCCCGGCGCGCGACTAGTTTAGCAAATTCCTGTCGGCGCGGACTACGCCCGGGTCGCGCTACTTCTATTTGGCGAGCGCGTCGACGCGGACCTGAAGGCGCGCCAGCGCCTCCAGGTGGGTCTCGACGGAGGCCGGCCGGGCCATACGCAGGGCCGGCGGGAGAATCGACGTCCGTCCGGCCTTCAGGGCGGGAGTGGTCTTGAACGAGAGCATCTCCAGCGCCGCGTAAAGGCCGATGAGCAGCGCGGCGACTGCGGCTGCGATGCTCGACAGGAAGGCCCCGCGCAGGGGCGAGGCCTGGCGCAGGTGGCCGCCCAGGCCCCAAGCCAGGATCAGCGCCACCGTGACGCAGTCCGGAGCGAACATCGAGCCGTCGAGCGCGAACGCGAACGCGGCGAGCTTCAAGAGCAAGTCCACCCAGAGCGCCAGCAAGACGGTCGCCATCGCGATGTTCAGATGAGGGAGAAAGCGCGCCTCCTGGCGGAACACGCGGCTGGCCAGCGACCACGCCCCGGACCAAGGCAGGAATAGGGCCAGGAAGGCGATCACGCAGTGCAAGATTCCGGTCGCCAGCGCCGCCGGGCGAGTCCTCTCGAAGGAGTTCGCGTGCCCCACGGCGGCGGTCGTCACGCATAGGGCGGCGATCAGCGCCACCGTCGTCGACGCCGCGCCCAGGCGTTCCGGGTAGAGTCTGTCCAGGAACGACGGCGGCCCGGCGGGAACCGCGGTCACTTCTTCCATGAGAAGGCCTCGATGTAGAGTTTGAGAAAGCGCGCCGCGTTTTCTCGGGTCACACCATCGACGTCCAGCGTCGTGACGACACCGCTGTGCGCGTCGGCAAGCGTGCCCGCGATCCAACGGAGATCGTAAAGTCCTCGCAATTCCTTATGGGCGCGCAGGCAGACGATGCCCTTGAGCACGAGCCCTCCGGAATTCGTCACGAGCGAGTTCTCGCACTCGTACGGCGTGACCTCGGCCCCGTCTCCGTCGCGTCCGTACCCTGCGTACGTCGCACCCGTTCTGCCCTCCCCGTCCTCGTTGACATAGCGCCGCTCCAGCGCGGAAAACTGCAGCGCGTCCAGCTTGGACGTCTTCAGGCCGTGATGGACGAACCGGACGCCGCTGGTGTAAACCCATTCAGTGACGTAGATCTGCCCCTCGGCGTGGCAACTGGAGCGCACGGCCTCGTAGGGCTGCTCCTTCGCCTCGTTCGTGTTCGCCCAGCAGCGGAATGCGGACGACGGCTGCCCGGGCGCCTTGAACGCTCCGAGGGACTGCGTCGGCAGGGGCTTGGCCGTCAACGCGGCGATCGTCTCGTCCTGATGCGCAAGGAGCTGCGCGGTAATCCTCTCCTTGAACCGTCCCGCCTCGCCCGTTCGGGAGCGCGAGAGCAATTCCTTGACGAAGCGAATCGGCACGAGGAAGCTGACTTGGTTACCGGACGTGGCGTCCGAGACGCCGACCGCCGCGCCGGCGGCGTCGAGCACGGGCCCGCCGCTCATCCCCGGATTCAGAGAGCCGGTGAAGTGCACCCGCGGCACCAGCGCCTCGCTGAGCAGGCCACTGTAGCTCCCCTCGACGATGGTCATGCCCAAATCGAGCGGATCGCCCATCGCGTACAGGCGCTGGCCCTTCGACGGAACCGCGGCGGCCAGCGGTACCGGCGTCAGCGCCGCTCCCTCGAGCCGGACGAGAGCCAGGTCGTGCACGACGTCGATATCGAGCAGGCTCACGACGCGCGTCTGACCGTCGTCGAGCTCGGCGACGGCCGTGTAGTCGTCCGCCTTCCAGACGAGCTGCTGGATCACATGGTAGTTCGTCACCACGAGCCCGTCGGAGCCGGCCGCGAAGCCGGAGCCGACCGCCGATTGGGTGCGCGAGGACTTTTCCAGGATACGAATGCGCAGTACGCGCCCATGATAGCGACCGTACACGCTTTTCGCGCCGCCGGCGGGCTCCGCGCGCCCCGGCGCACCGAGAAGCAACAAAAGCGTGGCAAGTGCGGGCCCGAGGCGGTGCATGACCCGTCAGTATTGACCCCGCGCGACGATTAATCAAGGGGTACGGGCGAACGGCGGGAAGGGCCGTCAGTGAAGGCCGAGGTAGGCTTTCTGCACGGCCGGGTCCTTCAGGAGCGTCGCGGTGTCCGACGCGGCGACGATTTCACCGGTCTCGAGCACGTAGGCCCGCGCAGCGGCGCGCAGGGCGCGCTTGGCGTTCTGCTCGACGAGGAAAACGGTGACGCCTTCTTTATTGATGAGCTCGATGATCTCGAAAATCTTGTCGACGACGACGGGCGCTAAGCCCATCGACGGCTCGTCGAGCATCAGGAGCTTGGGCGCGGACATCAAAGCGCGGCCCATGGCGAGCATCTGTTGCTCGCCGCCCGACAAGGTACCGCCGAACTGGCCGCGGCGCTTGCCCAACACGGGGAAGAGGTGGAAGACATGGTCGTACTCGCGCTGCAGATCCTTCTCGCGGCGCGAGTAGGCGCCCATCTCGAGATTTTCCATGACCGTCAAGCGCGGGAAGATGCGGCGGCCTTCGGGAACCAAGGACAGGCCCATGCGCATGATCTGATCGGGCGGCAGGCCCGGCAGGTCGCGGCCTTGGAACTTGACCTTGCCC
>JAYTIP010000140.1:0-2119 GCA_043731745.1 Elusimicrobiota bacterium
GCGGCGATTCCTTGGAATTCCCTCGCCTACTTGAGGAAACTCAGCAACGCCGCGTTGACCTCGTCCGCGTGGGTCCAGGTGACGCAATGAGGTCCGTCCTTGATCACCACGAGCCTAGCGCCCTTGACCAGCTTGGCGGTCCTGCTTCCCGATGCGGGAAACGGCACGATCCGGTCCGCGTCGCCGTGGATGACGAGCGCCGGAACATCGACGCGGCTCAAGTCTTTGCGGAAATCCTCGCCCCAAGTCGCCACGCTCTCGACGCTCGCGGCGGCCGACGCGGCGGCCGCCACGGCCCAATTCGCGGCGATCGCCTGCTCGCTGATGCGCTTGCCGAGGTAGGCGTCGGTGTTGAAGAAGTTCTTGAAGAACTCCGACAGGAACGCGAAGCGGTCCGCGCTGACGGCCTTCTTGATGCCGTCGAAAACCGCGCCGTCGACGCCTTCGGGGTTGTCCGCCGTCTTCAACAGAAACGGAGGCACGCCTCCGATGAATATCGCCGCCCTGACGCCCGTGGAGCCGTATTTGCCGATGTAGCGCGCCACCTCGCCGCCGCCCATTGAGAAGCCGACGAGCGCGAAATCCTTGAGCTCGAGGCGCGTGATGAGCTTCTTTAAGTCTTCGGCGAAGACATCGTAGCAGTAGCCCGTGGTCGGCTGGCTCGACTTGCCGAAACCGCGGCGGTCGTAGGTGATCACGCGGTGGCCCGCGCCGAGCAGCGCCGCGACCTGCTTCTCCCACGAAGAACCGCTCAGGGGATAGCCGTGGATCAAGATGACGGGCTTCCCGGATCCGTGATCCTCGTAGTACAGCTCAATGGGGGCCGAATTTTCCTGACCGACGGCGATAAAGGGCATGGTGTTCTCCTTTGAAATCGAAAAGTATCCTAGCTGACATCGTCCGTGACTTCCATGAAAAATTCGTCTCCTTTATGATTGGTATGATAGACGCTTAGCGGGGTAACTCAAATGATGAAGAACAGGCTCATGACGGGAGCCGTATCGGTCGCGGGCCTTCTCCTCGCCTTCTCCGCGGGCATCGCGGCTCAGGATATCGCGTCGACGCGAGCCCAGTTGGCCCAAGCTCAAGCCGCGTTCAAGGATAAGCGTTATGAGGATGCCATCAGATTGGCCTCGGAGCCTTACATCAATTGCGGGGCCGACTGGGACCAGACCGACGGCATCTGCGCCGAGGCGGTGCTCCTGACGGCCAACGCCTACGCCGCCACGGGCGACTATCGAACCGCCGAGCTGACCTTTCGGGTCATGAAGTCCAAGGCGAAGATTCCGACCGATATCGCGGTCGCGACGGAAGGCAAGCTGCTCATGTCTTTGGCCGCAGCCCGCAAGCCGTAGCCCCACCGTTCGCGTGAACGCGTAATAATGGCGCCGCCGGGGACACTAAAGGTATGAGGCTCCTTGGCTTTTTGCTCGCGTCGCTCCTGATTGCGCCCGGTATGGCGTCCGCCTACGGCGTCGATGAGAACGACTCCTCTGATTTCGTCGGCAAGGGCCGGCTGCTGCGGTTCGACTACGCCAACGACTACTTCACCGCGACCGATCACTACTACACTCAGGGCCTGGGCCTGCAGTACTACGATCCCGCGCTCGCGCGTTCCCCCCTGATGCGCGCGCTCCTATCGCTTCCCGAGGAGAAGGCCTACGGCCTCGATTTGCGCAACTCCGGCTTCACGCCCTCGCGTTTGAACTTCGACGCGCCGCTGATCGGCGACCGCCCTTTCGCCGCGACGCTCACATTAGGACATGTCCTTATCTCGCGCGACCGCGCGCGGGGCCTGACTTTGACGGCCCGCCTCGACGCGGGGATGATCGGCCAGGCCGCCGGCGGCAAGTGGCAGCAAGTGGGCATCCACCGCGCGACGGGAAACCTGCTTCCCCACGGCTGGGACAATCAGATCCGCAACGACCTGGCGCTCGACTACTCGTTGCGCCTTGAAAAGACCTTCGCGGCGGCGCGCTACGGCGACCTCGGGGCGTACGGCGAAGCGACGGTGGGCACGCTCTACGACAACGCCGCGCTGGGCTTGTCGGGCCGGGCGGGGCGCATCGAAGCCGGCGCGTCGCGCCGCTATTACCTGTTTGGCCGCGCCGAGTCCAAG
>JAYTIP010000141.1:0-2290 GCA_043731745.1 Elusimicrobiota bacterium
CGCGTCGCGACGATCACGCCGCCCGGCCCCGGCAAGGCCGAGGTCACGGTCGTGGCCCTGCCCGGCGACTCGGGCGGCGAGCTCGAGAACGCCAATCGCTGGCGCGGACAGATCGGCCTAGGCCCGACGGACGCCACAGGTTTGGCCGCGTCGCGCGCCGCGATCCGAACCAAGCTGGGCCCGGCTTCCACTTATAGCTTCAGCGCGGGCGGGTCGCGCCTCGTCGCCGCGGTGGTCTCTTACCGCGGCGTGAGCTGGTTCATCAAGCTCATGGGGCAAGAAGACGCCGTCAAACGAGCCGAGCCGGGATTTAGGGCCTTGCTCGAGAGCGTCGCGGGCCCCGCGACATGAAGCGCCATGGCGTCGTCGCCGCCCTCGTCGACGCGCTGAGCTCGCTCAAGCTCACCATCGTCTGCCTCGTACTGCTCATTCTCATCGTCATCGGCGGAACGATCGCGCAGGTGCCGCTGGGCATCCACGCGGCCGTCGAGTCCATCATCCGCTCCTTCTTCGTGTGGTGGGGCCCGGCGGACGCGGGCTGGAAAATTCCCGTGTTTCCCGGCGGCGGACTCGTGGGCGCGGTCCTCCTCGTCAACCTGATCTTCGCGCAGTTCCGCCGCCTCGAACTGTCTTGGAAAAAAGGCGGGCTCTGGTTCATCCACCTGGGCTTGGCGCTTCTTTTCATCGGAGAATTCGCCACCGCGATGTTCCAGGTCGAGAGCGCCATGCCCCTCGAGGTCGGCCAGACCCGCTCCTACAGCGAGGACTACCGCCGCGTCGAGGTCGCCGTCGTCGACGACTCGGGCAAGGACTTCGACGATGTGTTCTCGATCCCCGATTCGTTGCTGCGTCCGGGGAAAACGATCTCCGCGCCGGGCCTGCCTTTCTCTCTGAAAGTCCACGCGTATCATGTCAACGCGAACCTGGGGATGCGCTCCCCGTCGGATCCGCCCGGGCCCGCCACCGTGGGCGTGGGCGCACGCATGACCTTCGAGCCCGCGCCGCCCGTCACCGCCGACAACGAGATCGACTCATCGGTCGCCTTGATCGAACCGGTGCTGCCCGGCGGCGAGAGCATGGGCGTCTACCTCCTGTCGAACGCGCTCGGCGCGCCGCAGGGCTTTCTGCGCGAGGGCCGGCACTGGTCCCTGTCCTTGCGCAAGCGGCGCTACTATCATCCCTTCAGCGTGACGCTCAAAGAGTTCCGCCACGACGTGTATCCCGGCACCGACATCCCGAAGAACTTCTCAAGCCTCGTGCGCCTCAAGGACGCGCGCTCGGGCGACGACCGCGACGCGCTCATCTACATGAACGCGCCCCTTCGCCACGCCGGGCTGACCTTGTACCAGGCGAGCTTCGGCAAGAACGACACTCTTTCCGTGCTGCAAGTCGTGCGCAACCCGTCGTGGACATGGCCGTACGCGGCCTGCCTGCTCGTGGCCTTCGGCCTGCTGTGGCACTTCTACCTCTCCTTGCGCCGCTCGTTCTCCGGGGGTGCCCCGTGAAAACGCGCTACGCGCCGCTCGCCGCGTTCTTCGGCTCGCTCGCGCTCGCGGCGTCGCCGCTGCTGGCGCCGGCGCCCAAGTCCGCGTACCGCCTCGACGAGTTCGGGCGTTTGCCCATCCTCGAGGGCGGCCGGGTCAAGCCGCTCGACAGCTTCGCGCGCAACGCTCTTCTCATGATCCGCTCGAAGCAAACCGTGCGCGTGGACGGTAAGACGATCGAGGCGACGCATTGGCTGCTCGACGCCGCGTTCAAGCCCGAGGTCGCCGACACCTACTCGGCCTTCGTCGTCGACGACCCCGAGGTGCTGGGCCTTCTCGGCCTCGAGAACAAGACGCGCTACCTCGCCTACTGGCAGATCGAGCCGCGCCGCGAAGAGATCGGCAAGCAGGCGATCGCGGCGGAGAAAATCGAGTCGGCCCGGCGCTCGCGCTTCCAGAACGCCGTGATCAACCTCGACCGGCGGCTGACCTTGTACGAGAGAATCAAAAACACCTTCATGGTTTCCGGAGAGAGCGACCCGGCGATGGAGCTGGCGACCTTCACGGCCGTGCTTCCGACGGCCCTGCGCTCCTTCCGCTCGCGAAATCCGTCGTCCGAGGCCTTGCGCGCGATGAAGACTTTGGCGGGGCTGCTCGAACGCTACAAGTTCATCGCCGCGGCCGCCGCGTTCAAGGCCGTGCCGCCTCGCCCCGGCGAGAACGCCGACGCGTGGTCGAGCACGGGCGAAGGCGTCACGCGGCCCACCGGCGGCTCCGATCCCCATCCCGCGCTCGCGGCGTACGCC
>JAYTIP010000142.1:0-3988 GCA_043731745.1 Elusimicrobiota bacterium
ACCGGCGTCGATGACGCGGCCGGACAGCGCGGGGTAAACCGGGGTGCCGTAGGGCTTGGGAATGTCGAGGCCGTCGTGCATGCGGCGGCGCTTGAGGACGGGGTGGTAGCGCGAGCCGAAGCCCGAGGAGATGCGGGGGCGGGCCTGGGACTCGAAGGGAAAGCGGTAGGTGTCGAAGACGCGACGCACGCCGGGGAGCAGGATGCGGTCGCCGTGCTCGAAGGTGTAGGTGCCGAGCAAGGTGACGCCGGGCAGGTTGTTGGCCTGCACGATCTGCTCTTTGAACTTGCGGCGCTCCTCGGTCCCGACCTTGATCTTGGCGACGATGGAGTCGAGAGTCTCGGAGGCCTTGCGCACCTCGTAGAGCTGGCCGTCGTGGTTGTGCACGATCATGCGCATGCCCGGGTACATGAGGACGAACTCGTTGTCGTTGGTGGCCTGCAGGGCGCCGAGCGTCGTGCCGTAGTTCTTGGCGAGGTTGCCGACCCAGCCTTCCCCCCGCTGAACGCGGTGCTCGCCGTACATGAGGCGGCGCGATTTCGCCATGACCTCGGGGTTGGGCTCGTCGGGGCCGGGCGGGGTGAGGACCGAGAAGCGCTCGAAGGCGATCGCCGCCGGCGAGCCGTTCGCGATGACCGCGGAACGGGCCGAGGAGACGAGGAGCGCCGTCAGAATTACGGCTTTGATCACTAGCCCACCATGTTCGAGAGTTCCATGGATTTTAAGAATTCTTTGTTGGACTTGGTGCCGAGAATCTTCTCGCTGAGCAGTTGCATCGCCTGGACGGACGCCAGCGGGGCCAAGACCTTGCGCAGGATCCAGATCTTGTTGAGCTCGTCTTCGGTCATCAACAATTCTTCTTTTCTCGTGCCCGTGCGATTGATCTCGATGGCCGGGAACATGCGGCGGTCGGCGAGGCCGCGGTCGAGGTAGGCCTCGGAGTTGCCCGTGCCCTTGAACTCTTCGAAGATCACTTCGTCCATGCGCGAGCCGGTGTCGATGAGCGCGGTCGCCAAGATGGTGAGCGAGCCGCCTTCTTCCACATTGCGCGCCGCGCCCAGGAAGCGCTTGGGGCGCTGGAGCGAGGTGGCTTCGAGACCTCCTGAAAGAACGCGGCCGGAGGACGGCGTGCAGGTGTTGTAGGCGCGGGCCAAGCGCGTGATCGAGTCGAGAAGAATGACGACATGCTTGCCGAGCTCGACCTGGCGCTTGGCCTTTTCGAGGACCATCTCGGAGACCTGGACATGGCGCTCGGCGGGCTCGTCGAAGGTCGAGGAGATGACCTCGCCCTTGATGGTGCGCTTGCACTCGGTGACTTCTTCGGGGCGCTCGTCGATCAAGAGGACGAGGATCACGGTCTCGGGGTGGTTCTTGGCGATCGCGTTGGCGATCTTGGCCAGGATGATGGTCTTGCCGGTCTTGGGCGGGGCGACGATCAGGCCGCGCTGGCCCTTGCCGATGGGGCAAATGAGGTCGAGCAGGCGTCCGGTGACTTCCTCGCGCGTGGTTTCAAGCGTGTACTTGGCGTCCGGGTGGAGCGGCGTCAGGTTGTCGAAGAGCGGGCGGTCCTTGATGGTCTCGGCGTCGATGCCGTTGATTTTTTTGACCTGGAGGAGCGCGAAGAAGCGCTCGCCGTCCTTGGGCGGGCGCACGAAGCCCGCGACGGTGTCGCAACGACGCAGGCCGAACTTCTTGATCTGGGAGGGCGACATGTAGATGTCGTCGGGGCCGGGGAGGTAGGAGTAGTCGGGGGAGCGCAGGAAGCCGAAGCCGTCGGGCAAGATCTCGAGGACGCCCTCGTCGTAGATCATGCCGTTGGCCTTGAGCTGGCCGTCGACGATCTTGGCGATGAGCTCCTGCTTCTTAAGGCCCGAGAGGCCCTCGAGCTTGAGCTCGGCGGCGATGGCGTTGAGCTGGGCGATGGTTTTCTTCGCGAGCTCCGCGGTCTCAAGGGGCTTGAGCGCCGCCGCCGCGGCGGCCGTCGGAACGGGCGTCGGCGTCGGCTTGGGAGTTTCGGGCATTTTAGTGGCTGATTCCATGGGTGAGTCCTCGGTGTATGAGTTCGAGACCTAAAAAGTAATCGCGAACCTTTGTCTGTAAATACTCGGGAGTTTTATCGTTGTCGATCGTCGCGTCGGCCAACTTGCGTTTCTGGGCCACGGACATCTGGGCTTTTATGCGCAGGCGCGCGTCTTTGGGCGCCAGGCCATCCCGGTTGATGATCCGTTTGAGCTGTTTTTGGGGCTTGCAGGCGATCACGATGGTTGCGTCAAAATGCTTCTGCAATTTCTTTTCGAACAACAACGGAACGTCGACGACGACGATGCCGCTCATCCGACCGACCAATTCGTTCATTTCTTTCAAAATCAACGGATGGGTCATCCGTTCTAAGCCGGCTTTCGCGCGCTTATCACTAAAAATCAGGCGTCCGAGAAGCGCGCGGTCAATCGTACGGTCGGCTTTTAATAGACATGGACCGAAATTTTTGAGGATGACCTTGTAGGCATCACCACCGGGCTTCGCCTGCTCTTTGGCGATTTGATCCAGGCTGATCGTGGCCGCGCCCAGCTTGTCGAAGGCGGTCAGCGCGGTCGACTTGCCGGTGCCGATACTTCCGGTGAGCCCAACCACGAACCTTTTAGCCTTCACGAAGGCTTATTCCTCTCCGCGTAGCGATGCATCACATTCTTCTCGTCGTCGGTCAACGACTCCAAACCGTCCACGAGAATCTTGTCCAAAATCCGGTCCACCTCAGCCATCTCGGAGCTCGGCTCGGAGGCTTTGGGTTTGTTCATGCGCCGCGGAGCGGCGCGCACCGGCGCGTCCTCGGGCTCGGAGCTCGTCGCGCCGCGCCACAGGGACTTGAACTGGAGCTTCGCCACCCACCACCAGCGGATGTAGAGGTAGCCGGTGACCATGCCGCCCAGATGGGCGAAGCGCGCGACGCCGGGAGTCGCCCCCGTGGCGCCGGCGAAGAACTCGATGGCGCCGAAGAGGATGGCCATGTGCGCGGCCTTGATCGGGATGAGGAAGTAGAGGTAAACGACCGCGTCGGGATAGAGCATCGCAAAGGCCACGAGCAGGCCGTACACCGCGCCCGACGCTCCGATCACGGGAACCGTCGAGTGCGGGGACATGCCGAGGTGCATGGCCGCCGCACCCAGGCCGCACAGGAAGTAGTACTTGAGGAAGTCCTTCTCCCCCCACTGCGCCTCGACGGGCATGCCGAACATCCACAGCGCGAACAGGTTGAAGACGAGGTGCCACAGGTTGCCGTGCAGGAACAGGTAGGTCAGCGGCTGCCAGATCCAGCGCTGGAAGATCACCTGCTGGGGCACGAGGCCGAATAAATTGTGCGCGTCGGGCACGGCCCAGCCGACGAGGAAGCCGACGAGGTTGGCGATCATGAGCATACGGATCGCCGGCGGAAGATTCTTGAAATCGATCGGGTCGTGGCGGAAAATCCGGCTCACTTTAATTTCTCCATGTCCTGCCAGTTCGGTCCGATCTTGACCTCGGCGACGACGGGCACGCGCAGCTTAATCGCTGCCTCCATCTCGCTCTTGATCCAATGGCCGAAGGCCGGGGCCTCGGCTTTTTCGACTTCGAAAACCAATTCGTCGTGCACCTGCAGAAGAAGCACGGCTTTCTTGCCGTGCTTGTGGATGTTCTTGGCGATGTGCAGCATGGCGAGCTTGATGATGTCGGCGGAACCGCCTTGGATCGGGGTGTTGCGCGCGGCGCGCTCGGTGAACTGGCGCACGGCGGCGTTCTTGGCGGTCAGCTCGGGCAGCCAGCGCACGCGGCCGAGCAAGGTGCGCACGCTCATGTCCTTCTTGGCCTGCTCGAGGTTCGCCACGACCCAGGCGGACACGCCAGGGTAGCGCTCGAGGTACTTCTTGATATAGGTCGAGGCTTCGCCCTGCGAAATACCGAGCTGGTTGGAGAGCCCGAAGGCGGTCTGGCCGTAGACGATGCCGAAGTTGAT
>JAYTIP010000143.1:0-3728 GCA_043731745.1 Elusimicrobiota bacterium
TGTCCCGCCGTGCGCGGCGCCCGAACTCGCGGATCTTCTGCTCGATTGGGAGAAGGAAACCGCTTCCTCGGACATGATGGGCCCCGAGGGGGCCCGCACCGACCTGAACGCGATGAAGGACGCCCAGCGCCGCGAGGTCGCGGCCTGCCGCTCCTGCGTTTTGCGCGAGCGCTGGCGCGGTGTGGAGCCCGCGTACGCCACGCGCCACGGCGACGACGAGTTCAGAGCGCTCGCGGGCGTGCCTCCGGCGCTCGCGGCGGTGGCGCGATGAACCTCGTGATGTTCCTGTCGGACCGGTGCGACCTCAGCTGCGATTACTGCTTTTTGTCCCTTAATAACGGCAAGCCCGTCGTGTTGAGCGAGGAGAATGCCTTTTTGGCGATCGATCGCCACCTCGAGCGTAATGGATCGCGGGCGCGGGTCACTATTCTAGGCGGTGAACCACTCCTTCATCCTGAACTGGCGCTCTCGATCGCTCGCCGGGCCCGTGGGGCCAAGGTCACGGTCGTGAGCAACGGCACGCACGCCACACCCGAGATCGCGAGCGAGCTCTCCGCGCTCGGCGCGGAGCTCGCGATCAGCCTCGACGGGCCCGCCGAGGCGCACGACAAGCACCGCCGTCTCGCGGGCGGAGGCCCGTCGCACGCCAAGGTCCTCGCCGCCGTCTCCAAGCTCGATCCCGCGACCTTGCGCGTGAACATGGTGATCAGCGAGGACACCGTCGCCACCTTCCTGTCTTCGGTGGAGTGGCTGCGCGCTCGAGGGCTTAACAAGGTCTCCTTCCACGCGGACGTCGCGAAGCCGTGGACGCCGACGGGGCTCAAGGCGCTTGAAGCCGCTTTGGCCGGCTTCGGCCGTTACGCGCGCGCTCTAGGCCCGGCGGCGCTGTCTTTGTGGCACTTGGACAGCTATCGCAAAACGACGGAGATCGCGGACGATGATCTCGTGCTCGGCGCGGACGGGCGCTATTACGCGAACGACGCCTACTTGTCCTTGCCGTACGGCAAAGCGGAGGCCTTCGGCGACGCGAGCACCGGGCCCGATTTACGCGGGATCGAGCGCATCACGAAGAAGGCCGACGCGGGCATCCGCTCCGTGACCAAGGAGCCGGGCTATACCTGGCCGCGCGAAACCTGGCTGCTCGCGGAGCTTCAAGGACGCGACCCGAAAGTCGCCGTGGAGGCGTTCCGCCGCGCCGACCGCTTGCTCGGGGACGCGCTCGCCGCGGAGGCCGTCCGGTGAAGACCGAACGCGCCGACCTGATCGTCGTGGGCGCCGGACCCGCGGGCTGCACGCTCGCGGGCCTGGTCAAGAAATACGCTCCCGAGAAGCGCGTCATTCTTCTCGAGAAATCGACCGGCCCGCGTCATCATGTGGGCGAGTCGCTGTTGCCCGGGCTCGTGCCGATCCTTAAGGAGCTGGGCGTCTACGAGAAAATCGACGCCGCGGGCTTCCCGCGCAAGATCGGAGCCAATTATCAGTGGGGCATGAGCGGCGAGGTGTGGGAGAACGATTTCAACGACGTGAACGTGTCCGAGATGATGGCGCGCGGGGGAATCCCGGAGAAGATCGAATGGTCATGGCAGGTGCGCCGCTCGAAGTACGACGAGATCCTGCTACAGCACGTGCAATCGCTGGGCGTCGAGGTCGTTCGAGGCGTTATCGCCACGGGGATCCTCGAGGGAGAACGTGTCGAAGGCGTCATTACGGCGGAGACCGAGTATTTCGCGGACCTGACGGCGGACTGCTCGGGGCAAAGCGGTTTCCTGTCGCGCTTTAAGAAAGTGCGCGACTACGACAAGAACCTCAAGAATGTGGCGGGCTGGTCATACTGGCGCGGGGCCGAGTGGAAGTACAAGTACAGCGGGCACCCCGACAAGACCAAGATCTTCGTCTGCTCCGTGCCCGAGGGTTGGTTTTGGTACATCCCGATCGACGACGGCGTGGTCTCGGTCGGTCTCGTGACCGGCGTCGAGCGTCTCAAGGCCGAAGGCGGGGACCTGCGCGCGCTGTACGATCGCGCGCTTAAGAACTGCGGCGAGATCGCGCCCCTCCTTAAGAAGGCCGAGCGCGCCGACAAATTCGACGGCACGGACGAGGACTTCTTCACGCAAAGCGACTGGTCCTATCTCAACCTCTCCGCTTCCGGCCCCGGCTGGCTCGCCTCGGGCGACGCCGCGGTGTTCGTCGATCCGATCCTGTCGTCGGGGGTGACGCTCGCGCATCTGTCGGCCCAGCGCGCCGCCTACTCGGTCCTCGCCCAGTGGCGCGGCGACTCGATGGCGCCGCTGATCTGGGAGGACTACGGCCGCTCCTGCCGCGAGTCCGCCGCGCAGTTCCTGGCGCTCGCCATGTTCTGGTACGGCCGCGACCGCCACGCCGCGAGCTGGTGGCTCAAGGCGAAAGAGGTCCAGCGCGCCTGGTTGCCCGCCGAGATGGGTGATCACACCGCCTTCATCACGGTGAGCGCGGGCCTGACGCGCTACTACGAGCGCGCGCTGTCGGCCGCGCGCCTGCTCGAGGAGCAGGCCCCCAATCCCAAGGATTATCCGTTTTATGTCTCCGTGCTCGGCCGCGACGCCGCGCTCGAGACGCGCGCCGGCGCGGCGGTGGCCGACTGTCCGCGCCTGCTCTTCCCACGCGTGGTCGAGACCGTCTTCCTGCCCAAGCCCGGCGAGGGCACTTTGCAGGCCGTCTCGCGTGTGCGATTCCTGAAGTACGACGCCGCCGATTCGGTCGCCGACGCGGGCAACCCGCGCCTCATCGTGACCAAATGGCACCTGGCCTTGCTCGAGGGCCTTGATCGCGGCGACTGGGCCGCCGCCGCGAAAGCCGCGGGCGCTCCGGATTGGTGGCTGAAAGCGCCGGCCCAGGCCTTCCTGCGCGAGCTCGCCGTGCACGGGGTGCTCGAGTGAGGCGGGGCAAGATTCCCGCGATGGCCGCCATGGCCGACGGGCGCAAGCGCGTCGACGCCGGCGACATCAAGGGGGCCATCAAACGCTTCGATAAAGCCGTCGCGATCGACCCCAATTGCGCGCAGGCCTATCTGTACCGCGCGGGCCTCAAGCTGCTCGACGAGGACTTGGACGGCGCCGTCGCGGATTTCCGCGCTATTGAAACGCTCGACCACTCCTTCCTGCCCGCTTATCGCGACCTGACCACCTTATCGTCCGAGGAATTCCCGGCCTTGATCCGCGCCGCCGAGGCCGCGGTGCGCCGCGCGCCCGACAGCGCCTGGGCGTGGGTGTTCCACGCCTTCTCTCTTCGCAGCCTCATGCGCTATGACGAAGCCGTGGCGGACCTCGACCGCGCGGTCGCCTGCGCGCCCAAGTCCGCGTCGGTGTGGGCCATGCGTTCGCGCGTGAAGCTCACCAACCGCCAGGAGTTCTACGACGGCGTGCGCGATATGGAAAAGGCCGTCGCCTTATCTCCTGACTGGGGCTGGCTCAACTGCTGGCTCGGCGAGGCGTTGCGCCACCAGGGCAAGTTCAAGCGCGCGCTCATGTTTCACGACCGCGGCCTCAAGCTCGAGCCCGGCTACCTGCGCGGCTGGGCGTGGCGCGGCGGCGTGAAGGCCGCGATGGGCGATTGGCGCGGCGCGCGCGCCGACCTCAAGAAGTCGCTCGCGTGGGACCCGATCTACTCGTACGACTTCGAGTACACCTACGACCAGAAGTCGTGGGCCTTCAACCAGCTTCAGCTCGGCGCCCGCGGCCTCGGCGACGTGA
>JAYTIP010000144.1:0-4124 GCA_043731745.1 Elusimicrobiota bacterium
CCATGCAGTGAAGTATTTGGAGTTTCCGGGTCCGTGTCAGCCTTACGGCAGGGAAGAGCGCCCGCGGAGCGATCCGTGCGCCCCGGTCGGGGCGGAGAAATCCAAGCCGCGGTCTGTGAAACAGAGCCGCGGACATCGATCAAAAAGCAGGTGTCCAAAAAGTGTCCATAGTCCCTCAAAAAGCGGAAAACCCGGTCAAAGCCGAACAAATGGCTCGGACCGGGTTCTCGTCAAGGAACGCGAATAAACTGGTGGACCTTAGCGGGATCGAACCGCTGACCTCCTGCATGCCATGCAGGCGCTCTCCCAGCTGAGCTAAAGGCCCGTAGAGGACATTCTACCAGATTCCGGGGGCTGGCTCAACCGCGCGGCTAGTATTGGGTGGGTTTGGCGAGCCCGTTGCGGCGGGGCCGTCCGTCGGGACCGTAGCCGTCGTAGCCGTCGGGCACCGCCACCGGTCCGCGGATCTCCACCGTGTCGCCGCCGGAAATCCCGGCGCCGTCGAAGAGCCGGTCGAAGCGTCCGAACTGATCGTAGGTGAGCGGCGTACCCTTGGGCTCGAGCGCGCCTCGCTCTCTCAAAGTGCGCAACAGGCGCGAGTCCCCTCGGCCGTTCGCCTCGCGCAGGAGCTTGGCCGTGTTCTTGCCGAGACCCGCCTTTTGGGCCTCGAGGCCGTCGAGCACCTCGTGGAACTGCTCGGGCCGCGCGAGAGCGTGAGCCAGGAGCAGGGCCGCGGCTCTTTGCGGCTCCATCGTCTCGCGCCCGAGCGACGCGCGCAGTTCCTGAGGCGAGTTCGAACCCGCGCCGATCACCGCGACTTCGAGATAGTCCCTCACCGCCAGGGGCGTGGTCATCGCGGTGACCGAGCGCAGATGGAGCTCAAAGGAGTCGAGAAGACGCGAACCGTAGAGCGGATCGGCCTGAAGCGAGAGGCCCACCGTGCCGATGTAGGCGCCCGGAAAGCCCGTCGCCGGGGCCATGTGCGCGGAGCCCGCGGGGCCCGCCGCGGCCCGGACGGCGCATAAACAGACGCTCAGGAGAAAAAGGCCCTTCACCCGATGAGGATAGCCCCGAAACGCCGTCCGTTCAAGGGGCGAGCAAGGCGGGCAGGCGGGCGCAGAACTCGAGCTCGGCGGGGAACATGTCGGAGAGCGGTAGCGCGTCGAGGCTCCGCCAGAACAGCTCCAGCACATCGTCGCCGTTGCCTTCCAGGCGCAGGTCGCCGGAGACGCGCTCGACGAGCCAATAGACGGAGACGATCTGGATGGGGGCCGCTGTCGACAGGTGCTTGCCCTCGCTCGCGTACAAGGTGCGCACGGGGCGCACGACGAGGCCGGTCTCCTCTCGGAACTCGCGCAGCAATGCCTCGCCCGGGGCCTCCTCGATCTCCACGCCGCCGCCGGGAAAGTTGACGAAGGTGCTCGCGCCGAAGCGTGAGCGCGTGAGCAACACGCGATCCCCGTCGCGGAGAACGCCGTAGATGCGGCAGGAGAACCGCCTCACTTCTTGTTGAGAAAGGCGACCACCGCCGACTTCGCGTCGCCGAGCAACGGGTCGCCGTCGCCCACGAGGAGGTGATCGAAGTCGAAGGTGCGTAGGAGCTCGAGGGACTTCTTAAGGGCGGCGGGGTCTTCCTGCTTCTCGACGGGCACGGTTTTGAGCTTCCCGTTGGGCGCGATCAAAGCGTCGCCGAGCAGGAACAGCCGCCGCTCCGGCCAGTACAGCGCGATCTCCCCCGGCGACTTGCCGGGCAGATGCACCGCGACGAGGCCATGGATCTTATCGCCGTCTTGCACCGTCTTGTCGGGCGTAATCCCCGATGACTCGACTTCGAGCGCGTGCAGGACGGTCGGGATCTTCCATCGCTTGAGCACCGAGTCGCGCTCGCGGAGGTGGTTTCGGTTGGTGATCACGAGGGCGTCGGGCTTGAGGCCCGCGGCCTCGATCACCGACAGGTCGTCGGCGGAGAAGGCGACGGGGTCGACGATGACCGTGCCCTCGGCCGTGCGCAGGAGGTGGCCGTTGAAGTTGAACTTCTTCTCCGCGTTGAAAGCGGACCAGCAATAGGCGCCGTCGGCGAGTTGGATCATAAGGGGAGCGGCCCCGGCCGGAGTTTCTTCAGCGCGGTCACGAAGTCCCACTGGGGCACGCCGGCCTCACGCAGGCCGGCGTCCAAGAGGGCGTGGGCCTCGCGGTAGCGGTACCAGGGGAGCTGAGGGAAGAGATGGTGCACAGCGTGGAGATTCTGGCACAGAAAGAAGGCGTCAAGCCAGGAGGGTAGGAGGTTGGCCGTATCAAGGCATCGTCCGCGCGCCGTATGCGGACGATGCGGCCAGTAGTCGAAGGTCAAAGCGAGCGCGGCCACCGCGAGTTGGGCGGGCAAGGTCCAGCACAAGAGCAGGTCGCGCAGATGGCCGGCGCGCCAGGCCCAGGCGTGCGCCACTACGATCACGGCGATGGTCAGAACCGACTGAACGAAGGCCGAGTCCCGGCGTCGAAGGCGGGTCAAGTACTGCCAGTAGTGCATCTGCAGCATGGTCAGGCAACGCAGGACGACGGCGGCGACATTCGTCCCCGCCACCCAGAAATCGGGGTCCTCGCGCGGGTCGTTGGTGTGGGCGTGGTGGTGGAGGTGGTTGCGCTTGATCGCCGCGTACGGGCCGCATAACGCGAAGGTCGCGGAGTAGCCGAGCAAGTCATTGAGCCAAACGACGCGCGAGGCGCTGCGGTGAAGGGCGTCGTGCAGGACGGTGAACTGCGCGTACGCGCAGGCCGTATTGACGGCGACCCCCGTCCAGGCGGGCCACAGCCCGACGATCGTCGCAGCGCTCGAGGCGGCCTGAACGGCGCCGGCGGTCACGCACACGGCCACCGTGGGCCACGCCGTAGCGCCCGGGGCCAGCTCGAAGACGCGGACCGCGCGCACGTCGAGTGAGGTCACGCATCGATGATAGCTTTTTCGTACTATGGGTCCATGACCCGGCTCGCCGGACTCGCCGCCGTCGCTTTGCTCGCCGCCTGCTCCCCCGCCCCCGGCGAGCACGCCAAGCTGGCCGCCGCCGCCCCGATGACCGGGGACATGGGCGGAGAAGGCAAGGGCCTCGAGCGCTCGGTGCGCATGGCCGTCGAGGACGAGGCGTCCGAGACCGGCTTGCCGCCCGTCGAGGTCGTCGTCTTCGACGACAAGGCCGATCCGTTCACCGCGACGAGCGTCGCGCGCCACGCCGTGGACGATCCGGCCGTGTTCGCCGTGATCGGTCACATGACCTCGGGCTGCGCGCTCGAGGCCTCGAGCGTCTACGCGTTAGCCGGCCTGGCCATGATCACGCCCTCGGCGACGGCGACCGTCCTCACCACGCGGCAGGAGCGCCCCGATTGGGGCGGCGAGCGCGTCGTCTTCCGCATGCCGCCCTCGGACGCCGTGCAGGGCGAGTACGCGGCCGATTACGCGGCCAAGCGCCTGCTCCTCAAGCGCTTCGTGATCATTCACGACAGAACGCCCTACGGCCTGGGCCTGGCGGAGTCCTTCCGCGGCGCGCTCGAGCGCAAGGGCGGCACGACCGCGGCGTTCGAGGCGATTTCGCGCGGCGACAAGGACTTCTCCGTGGCGGCCGGGGTCGTCACGGCGAACAAGCCCGAGGCCGTTTTCTTCGGCGGGCTCTACATGGAAGCCGGGCTCCTGCTCAAGCAGCTGCGCGCCGCGGGCTGGAACGGCGTATTCCTGTCCGGCGACGGCGCCAAGAATCCGCAGCTCTTCGAAACGGCGGGCGCCTCCGTCGACGGCGCCTACTTCTCCGTCGGCGGCGTGCCCGTCGAGGACCTCCCCAGCGCCGCGGACTTCGTCGCACGCTACCAGAAGCAGTGGGCCGGGGACTCCCCCCGCACCTTCGACCACTACGCCTACGAGGCCGCGCGCGTCGCGCTCCAGGCCCTGCGCAAGGCCGGAGGCCCCGACCGCAAAAAAGTCCTCGAGGCCATCCGCCAAACGAACCGCCGCGGCATGGTGGGCGACATCGTCTTCGACGGCAAGGGCGACACCCTGCGCGGCCTCGTCACCATGACCAAGGCCGACTACGCCCACAAGAAGTTCGTCGTCGCCTACTAGCTTGGTGTCAGGCTTTGCG
>JAYTIP010000145.1:0-16805 GCA_043731745.1 Elusimicrobiota bacterium
GCCGGCTCGATCCCGCTCTCCGTCACCGGCGAGATTTTTTCCGCCCTGCCCACGCTGACGATCTCCAAGGGCGGCACGATCATCGCCGGGACCGCCGTCAATCGCGTCGACGACCAGCACATCACCGCGAGCTTCGCGACCCAGGGTCAGCCCGTCGGCCTCTGGGACCTGACCGTCACCAACGCCGACGGCGTGCCCAAGACCGTGGCCGGAGCGCTGTTCATCGACTTCGCCCCCGCGACGGTCCTGCTCACGGGCAACCTGCTGCGGCCGCGCGACGGCGTGCCGACGACGATCGATGTGACGATCTTCAGCCCCGGCCAGGTCAGCGCGCGCGTCTACGACGGGTCCGGCCACGCCGTGCGCACCCTGTACGACGGCCCGGAAAACGCGGGCTCCTTCACTTTCACCTGGGACGGAAAGACCGCGACGGGCGCCTCGGCGCCGAGCGGCCTGTACTTCGTGGCGCTGCGCGGGCCCAAGCTCAACTCCAAGAATAAGATCGTGCTGATCAAATGAGGCGCCTCGCGCTCGCCGCCCTGCTCGCGCTGTCCGGCACCGGCGCGGCCCGCGCGTCGGGCTCGCCCACTTTGAGACGCTCGCTGTCGACGCGCGCCTCGGCCATGGCCGACGCCTACTCCGCGGTTCCCGGCGGCCTTTCGTCTCTCGGCTACAATCCCGCCGGACTCTCCGCCGTGAGCCGTCCGGAGCTCGAGTCGACCTTCGAAAGCGGCGTACTCGACGACACCTTCGGCTTTTTCGGCTGGTCCCAGCCCCTGCCGCTGGGTTCCGCGGCGGTCGGCCTGTCCTATTACGACGGCGGCAAGGTGGACCTGCGCTTCGCCAACGGCACGACCCAGATCCGGACGGCGCAACGCGACTTCGTGGGCCACCTCGGCTGGGGCGTGGCCTTGCCCGGCGGCTTCTCGCTCGGCGCGACCGGCAAGTACTACCGCTTCGAACTCGCGCAGGAAGCACGCGCCGCCGGAGCCGCGGGCGACGCCGGCCTCCAGTGGAAGACTCCCCTCAAAGGCCTGACTTTAGGGGCGGCGGTGCAGAACGCCGGACCCGGCGTGAAGTTCGAGCAGGAAACCGATCCGCTCCCGCTCACCACCCGAGGCGGCGTCTCCTGGAGCTGGCGGACCGGCGACGCCAAGGACGTCAACTCCGACCTCACCCGCACGCGCGTGCTCGTCGCGGCCGAAGCCGTCAAGGTGCGCGACGAGGCGATCACCGGCGGCCTGGGCGGCGAGCTCGCGATGGACTTCGGGCCGACGACCTCGATCGCCCTGCGCACCGGCTGGAGGTTCAACTCCGACTCCACCCGCCTGACCTTGGGTCTCGGCGTGCGCGAAGGCCGCTTTACTTTGGATTACGCGCTCAACGATCAGCGCAGCCTCGGGCAGTCCCACCACGTCGGTCTCGGCGTGCGCTTCTAAGGCGATGGCCCGGCGACGACGATCCTCCTCCTGGCTTTGGGCCGCGGCGTCGGCGCTCGGCGCCCTCGTCCTCGTTTCCGCGTGGTTCGCGATCCAGGCCGAACGCAAGCTGTCGAGCCTCGTGCTCGGAGGCCTCGGCGAAAGCTTCTCGACGCGCATCTGGTCCGCGCCGTTTCCGGTCAAGGACGGCGGGCTCGGCGAGGCCGAGAGGCTGATCACGCGCCTCGACCGGCTCGGCTACCGCCGCGTCGAGGGCACTCCGGCCAAAGGCGAGTATCGCTGGCATCCGCCCGAACTCGGCGTGTACCTGCGCGGCCACCGCATTCCGGGCTCGCAGCAGGCCGAGGGCTTTTTTACTTTGCGGCGCTCCGCCGCGGGCGCGTGGAGCGTGTTCGACGGGCTCGGCGGGACCGTCCCTGAAATCCGCCTGGAGCCGGAGCTCGCGGTCGAGCTCGCGGGCGCAAAGTCCGAGCGGCGGGAGCCCGCCGCCTGGGAGCAGATTCCGCCCGCGCTCAAGGACGCGGTCGTGGCGACCGAGGACAAGCGTTTCTGGACGCACCACGGGCTCGACCCTCGCGCGGTCGCGCGCGCGATCCTGGCCAACCTGCGCCGGCGCGAGCTGCAGGGTGCCAGCACGATCACGCAGCAACTCTCGAAGAACCTGTTCCTCTCGCCGCACCGCACCTTCGCGCGCAAGGTCGCGGAGGCTGGCCTCGCCCTCTACCTCGAGCTGCGTCTCGACAAAAAGCGCATTTTGACTTTATACCTCAACCACATCTACCTCGGCCAGGACGGCCCGGCGAGCGTGATGGGCGTGCGCTCGGCGGCGCGACACTACTTCTCCAAGGAAGTCGCCGACCTGACCTTGCCCGAGTCCGCTTTCATCGCGGGCGTCATCCGCGGCCCCGGGATCTACAATCCCTTCCGAGATCCGATCGCGGCCAAGGCCCGGCGCGACCACGTCTTGCGCCGCATGCGCGAGGAGGACATGATCACGGTCCCGGAGTATGAGGCCGCGCTCGGCTCGCCCCTGGAAACGACCCGCGGCACGGCGGTCGAGGACAAGCACGACTCGGCCTACTACGCCGCCGAGGTCGTGCGCCAGCTTCTGCCGCGCTACGGCGGAGACATGCTGTACCGCCACGGCCTCTCGATCCACACCGCGATGGACCCGCTGCTGCAAAACATCGCGCGCAAGACGCTCTCGGAGTCGAAGCACCAGGCCGCCCTCGCGGTCATCGACCCGCGCGACGGCTCGGTGCTGGCGCTCAGCGGCGGACGCAGCTTCAGCGAGAGCCAGTTCAACCGCGCGACGCAAGCCTTGCGTCAGCCCGGCTCGACCTTCAAGCCCTTCGTTTACGCGGCCGCGCTCAACGCCAACCTGACGCCCGCCACGATCCTGCGCGACAAGCCCAAAACCTGGCCCGGAGCCGGCAAGGGCTGGTCACCGTCGAACTACGAAGGAATCTACCACGGCACCGCCACGATGCGCACGGCTCTCGCCCACTCGCTCAACGCCGCCACGCTCGACCTGGCCGAACGCGTCGGCCTCAAGCGCGTGCAAGAGACCGCGCGCGCCTGCGGCATCACGAGCCCGCTGCGCGACGACCTCGGCCTGGCGCTGGGCGCCTCGGAGGTCGGCCTGCTCGAGCTCGTCTCCGCCTACGAGCCGTTCGCGCACGGCGGCGTGCGACAGACGCCGCGCCTCGTCGTCTCGGTCGTGGACTCCGACGGCGTCGTGCTCGAGGCGCCGCCGCCCGAAGCCTCGGTCGCGCTCGACCCGGCGATCGCGTTTCTCATGAACTCGCTGCTCGAGAGCGTGACGCAGGAGGGCACCGCGCGCAGCGTCAAGAACCTCGGGGTGCGCTTTCAGACCGCGGGCAAGACCGGCACCACCAACGACGGGCGCGACGCGTGGTTCGTGGGCTACACCTCGGCGCTGCTCGCCGGAGTGTGGGTCGGCGACGACCAGAACCGCGCGCTCAAGCTCACCGGCGCCAAGGACGCGCTGCCCCTGTGGGCCGCGTTCATGAAGGAAGCCGACGCCGACCGCCCCGGCGAGCCGATCGCCCGCCCCGACAGCGTGATCGAGGTGGTCGTCTGCCCGGACTCGGGCATGGTCGCGCGCTCGGGCTGCCCGCACAAGCACTCCGAGTACTTCCTCGTCGGCACAGAACCGCGCAGCGACTGCGCTCTGCACCGCGGCGGCCTCGTCGGCTGGCTTCAGCACATGCTCGGCAAGGACGCGAAGCGCTGAGCTAGGGCTTGGCCGCGGCGAAGGCGCGCGCGGTCACTTCGGTGCAGAGTTTGCGGTAAATCCCCAGAATGCTGAACACGCGCTGATCCACGCGCACGTCGTAAATCCCCGACGCGGTCGGGTGCTCGGCTTTAATCTGGCCGACCGCCTTCACGAAGGACCCGTTGCCGTAGGCCCCCGTGATCGAGGTTCCCCGCACATCGGCCGACAGCGGCACCGACAGACCGTGCTGGCACGACGAGCCCGTCACGGTGCCGAGTTCGAAGGCGCCCTTCGGCTTGTCCTTGGGCGTCATCGTCACGAAGGACAGGGGGCCCGAGGAATCGTAGAACAACATCAGGGAGCCGGCCGGAATCAACCCGGGAACGGCCGTGTCCCCGTCGTTTTCCCCCGCGGCCCTCGCGAAAGGCGCGAGAAGCAGAAGGAGCAGCGCGATCCTCACGGCTTGGCCACCCGGCCGCTGACCATGGTGCACGCCTGGGTGTAAACACCCAGGACATAGGCGTTGACCTTGATGTCGGCGCGCACGTCGTAAAGAATTCCATCGCGCGCACCGAGCGCGTCCTTGACCGCCGCCGCGTACGACCCGTCGCCCCAGGCGACGAGAAACAGCGCGGAGCGGTTGCAGGCCCGGCCGGTCACGGTCGGGTCCTCAGGCGTGGCCTTGACCTCGGCGGGCGTCGCCGTGCGGTAGCCGCGCGGAACCTTGACGTCGGTGTAAAGCAATCCGCAGGAGGAGAGGCTCGAGGCGAATAAAACGAGGAGGAGTGATCGCATGGACCCAGGATAACCCCAAGGCCGCCATGAGTCAAGCGGGGAGCCCTGATGTTGAGGTTTTGTAGTCATTTTGTTGCCTTTGTGTCTTCGTGTCTTTGTCGTTATCTGGTAGAATGCTCGTCGGAGATTGCCATGACCGCCACCGCCACCGCCCCTGCGACGCTCGCCCCGATCAAGATCGGCTCGCCCGAGCACAAGGAGCTGCTGTGCTCGTTCTTCACCGAGAGCCACGATCCCTACAAGCCGGAGGAGCTCAAGTGGCCCGGCCTCGAGGACGTCGCCGCCGAGCGCCTGCGCGCGTTGCCGATCTGGGAAGAGGCCGTGCGCACCGAGGCCTTCACCGCGCGAGCCGTGCTCGCGATGGGCGCCGCCGAGAAGGACCCGCTTCTCTCCCAAGCCATCACCCTGCAAGGGATGGAAGAGCAGCGCCACGCCGACATCCTGAAGCTTCTGACCGAGAAGTACGCAATCCACGTCCCCGAGTTTAAGGTCGAGGAGCCCGCGAACCCCGATTGGGAGTTCATGCGCATCGGCTACGGCGAGTGCTTCGACTCGTTCTTCGCTTTCGGCCTGTTCGCGCTCGCGCGCGACTCGGGCTTCTTCCCGCCGTCTCTCGTCGAGCTCTTCGAGCCGATCATGCAGGAAGAGGGCCGTCACATCATCTTTCACGTGAACTGGGTGGCCTACAACCAGGCGAAGCTCCCTTACGCGGGGCGCCCGCAGTACGTGTTCAAGCGCGGCCTCGCGATCTGGCTCCAGGCGCTCTCGCGCCTGAAGACCGCGATGCGCATCAAGGGAGCGGCCGATCAGGACAACTTCACGATGAACGCTCACGCGCAGTTCGGCGACGTGTCCCCGCGCGACTTCGTCGAGCTATGCCTGCGCGAGAACGAGAAGCGCCTCGCGCCCTACGATCCTCGCCTCCTGCGGCCCCAGTTGGTGCCGAGCATCGCGCGCACGATCCTGCCGACCTTGCCCCGCAGCCTCTGAACCCGGTTCTCGCGCTGCTGCTCCGCATCCCGGTCCACGGAGTCGGGCTGTTCGTCGCCTGTCTGCCGCGCTCCTGGGAAATGGCGTTGGGCGGCTTCCTCGGACGCTTCGCGCTGCTCTTCAACTCGCGTCACGCGCGCGTCGCGCGCGAAAACATCGCGCGCTGCCTGCCCGAGCTGTCCGAGGCGGAGCAGAAGGCCCTGCTGCGCGCGAATTACGAGCACTACGGCCGCATGGTGCTCGAGCTCTCGCACATGTTCGCGCCGGTCCCCGGCCATTTCCGTCGCTATGTCGTCGCCAACGTCAAAGTCGAAGGCTACGAGCATTGGCAGAAGGCCGCGGCGCGCGGCAAGGGCGTGCTGTTCCTCGGTTCGCACCTCGCCAATTGGGAATTTGCGGCGGCGGTCGGCGCGATCCGCGAAATGCCGATTACGATCGTCACCCGCCGGCTCAAGCCCCAGTGGCTGCACGATTGGATGGAGCGAACTCGGCTCTCCGTCGGCGTGCGCGCGACCTATCAGCCCCGCACGATCCCGACGGTCATGAAGGCCCTGCGCGACAACGGCGGCGTCGTGTTCGTCATGGACCAGTACATGTCGCCGCCGATGGGCGAGCCGATGCGGCTGTTCGGCGTGATGGTCCACACCTTGGCGGCGGTCGCCCCGCTCGCGCGGCGCACCGGCGCGACGATCCTCCCCGTCCTGCCCAAGCGCATGCCAGACGGACGCGTGCGCATCATCATCGAGCCCGAAATCCCGCTGAGCGACGACGACAAGGCGGACAACCAGCGCCTGGCCGACCGGGTCGAGAAATGGATGAAGGAGAACGCCGACCAGGCTCTGTGGGCGCACCGGCGGTTTAAAGACGTCGACTGGTCGACTCGAATTCGATAGAAGTGACCGATCTCACCTAAACCTTCTTGACGCCCCGGGCAAGGCGGTTATGCTCTGCCAGTGAACGCCCCGGCCTCCGAAAAAATCAAGATCGCCCTCATCGACCCCGATCCGGCGGCCGTCGCGCGTATCAAAGAAATGGCCGCGGCGAGCAGCCTGCCGGCCGTGGTCTCCGACGTCATGAGCGGGGAAACGCCGGAGCTCAAGGACGCCGACCTCATCGTCATCTCCCTCGCCTCGTTCGACGAGACGAGCCGGGAGGCCGTCGTTCGCGTGCGCTCGGGCTTTCCGGCCGCGCCGTTGATCGTGCTGAGCGGTCCGGGAGGTTCGACCTGGACCGGCGAGGTGCTGGGCCTCGGCGCGCAGCATGTGCTCGACAAAGGGGCGCTCACGCCGGAAAAACTCTCGTCGACCATTCGCTATTACGCGCGTTACGCGCGGCGCACCGGCCCATAAGACCCAAAACCTCTGGGCACTCCGCCCGGGCTTGAAGTAGGGCTTTTCCCCTTCCGCACGGGCCCTCTTGGCCCCCGCGGCCCCCGTCCTGCGCGACTACAATAAGCGCATGAAAACGATCATCCGCCGCCCGTCGACCATCCTGTCCCGCGCGATGCTGGCCGCCTTCCTCCTCACGCTTCCGGGCGCCCGCGAAGCCTTCGCGCAGGCGATCACGAGGGTCGGCGTCGTCGGCGAAGCCGCCGTTTCGGGCTCGGTCGGATCGTCTCTCGGCGGCGTGACCGCGACTCCCGGTCTCAACGCGACGCTTTCCCCCGCATCCCTCTCCGCCACGCCTCTCTCGGTTCCGAGCGCGATCTCTCCCGCGCAATTGGCCGTGCCCGCGGCGCTGACTCCTTCCGCCCTAACTCCATCCGCCGCCGCAGTCCCCGCCGCTCTGGTCCCTGCGGCGCTCAAGGCCGCCAAGCCCGCCGCGTCCGTGCCGATGGCCCGCGCCGCGCTCGACGGCGCCGCCAAGTCCGCGAAATCGCTCTCGGCCCCCGCGCTGACCGGCGGCGACGCCAAGTCCGCCGCCTCGACGGCCTTCGACGGCTCCGTCAACGGCCCCAAGAACGGCTCCGACGGCGTGCCCGCAGCACTCACGCCCAACCGCTCCGCCGCCTCGTCGACCGACCTCGTTCCGGCCCAGCCGTCCCCGGCCCAGGTCGAGAAGATGCGCGACGCGATCGCCTCGCACGCCAAGCCCGGCGAAGCCCTCGACCGCACGACCTTGAGCCAGCTCGCCGTCGGCGCCGGAGTGCCCGTCACCCAAGGCCTGCAGGCCGTCGATGTTCTCGCTTCCGAGAGCCAGCTCGTGCGCCTGACCGGCGGAATCTACATCTACACCGAGGCGGTCCAGCGCGACGCCTCCCGCGTCCAGGACGCGATGCTCGACAAGGCCAACTCCGCGACCATCGACGGCATCGACCAGCTCAACGGCAAGACCTTCGTCTCGCACCTGCGCTCGATCGCCTCCTTGGCCGAGGCCATGCGCCTGCTCGCCGGCGTCGGCGCGGGCCCGGCCCGCGCGGAAGTGACCATCCTTTATAAGAACGCCGTCCTCGAGGCCACGCGCGACCTGCTGGCCGAGTACGCCCGCTCTTTGGCCAAGTCGACGGACGCGGACGCCGAGCAGAAGCGCGGCTTGGTGGCCGAAGCCCTGCGCGCCGTCAACGACCGCTTCTACGCGGCCGGCAAGCCGGAGCCCACGGCGTTCAACAAGAACAGCCAGACCTGGCTCGCGAACCTGTTCACCAAGCTCTCGCCGACCGAAGAGAACCAGAAGGGCCCGCACGGCGCGGCGATCATGACCGGCTGGGCGCTGCTCAGCGACTTCCACAAGGGCCAGCCCCTGCCCGACCACGGCATGAAGGAAGTGCCCCTGGCCGAGCGCCGCCGCTCGTTGTTCCCGCTCATCGCCAAGACCGACGACAAGTATCAGGCGCTCAACAAGTACGGCGTCAACGTGACGGGCTCCGCCGTCGAAGGCAAGCTTCCGCCCATGATCGGCCGTAAGGCCGAGATGCGCCAGATCGTCAAGACCTTGCTGCGCGTCGAGAAAAACAACCCGCTCATCATCGGTGAGAAGGGCGTGGGCAAGACCGCGATCGCCAACGGCTTGGCGCAGATGATCGTCGACGGCGCGATCCCCGAGCTCGACGGCGTCAACATCTTCAAGCTCGACTTGACCAAGGTCGTCGCGGGCACCAAGTACCGCGGCGAGTTCGAGGAGCGCATGGTCAAAATACTCGAGGAGGCGCGCGCCTCCAACGGCAAGGTCCGCCTGTTCATCGACGAGATCCACATGCTCATCGGCGCCGGCGGGGCCTCGGGCTCCCAGGACGCCGCCAACATCTTGAAGGAAGCGCTCGCCGACGGCTCGATCTCGGTCATAGGTGCTACGACGATGGAGGAGTACCGCAAGATCGAGAAGGACGGCGCGCTGGCGCGCCGCTTCAACCCCGTCAAGCTCCTGCCCCCCACCAAGGACGAGGCCGAGCTCATCGTCGAAGGCGTGAAGGGCCGCTACGAGGCGAAGCACAAGGTCACCGTCGGCCCCGAGACCGTGAAGGCCGTCGTCGCGATGGCCTCGCGCTATATCACCGACCGCAACCTGCCCGACTCGGCCCTCGACCTGCTCGACGACGCGGGCGCCGAGGTGGAACTCAAGGCGTCCGAGGCCGCGAAGGCCGGCGTGGAAGGCGCGCGCCGCTCGGTGCTGCCCGAGGACATCGCCCAGGAAGTCGCCCTGCGCACCGGCATCCCCGCGGGGAAGGTCGGTTCCGCGGAGAAGGACCAGCTCAAGGATCTTCCCAAAGACCTCGGCAACAAGGTCGTCGGCCAGACCGAAGCCGTCGCCAAGGTCGCGAAGGGCGTGCAGCGCGGCCGCATGGGTCTGCGCAATACCAAGCAGCCGATCGGCTCGTTCATTTTCCTCGGCCCCACGGGCGTGGGCAAGACCGAGATCGCGAAGCAGACGGCCAAGACCGTGTTCGGCTCGGAGAAGAACATGGTGCGCCTCGACATGAGCGAGTACATGGAGAAGAGCTCCGTGTCCCGCATGATCGGAGCGCCCCCCGGCTATATCGGCTTCGACCAGGCCGGCCAGCTCACCGAGGCCGTGCGTCGAAATCCGTACTCCGTGATTTTGCTTGATGAAATCGAGAAGGCGCACCCCGAGGTGCTCGATGTCCTCCTGCAGGTCATCGACGACGGCCGCCTCACCGACGGCCAGGGCCGCACCGTGGACTTCTCCAACACCATCATCATGATGACCTCGAACATCGGCGGCTCGTTGGCCGGGGAAGACAAGGAAGCCCTCAACGAAAACGGCGACCCCAAGGGAACCTTCCGCGGCAAGGACGGCGCGCTCTACAAGATGGACAGCATCGGCTTCAACGCCAAGCCCGTCAAGATCGGCGAGGCCGAGGGCTCGACCGGCGCCTCGACGGACGCGCGTCGCGCCAAGTACCTTGCGGCGCTCAAGGCCAAGCTGCGCCCCGAGTTCATCAACCGCGTCGGCGAGGACGGGATCGTGGTGTTCAACGAACTCGGCCGCGCGCAGATGGACGAGATCTTGACCCTGCGGGTGAAGGACCTCGAGGACCAGCTCAAGGAGCGCGGCGTGACGGTGACCTTGTCGGGTGCGGCCCGCGTCGAGATCCTCCGGCGCGCCGAGGCGCAGAAGGCGTACGGCGCCCGCCCGCTCAAGCAGATCGTCGAGCGTCAGCTGTCCGACGCGATCGTCGAGGCCGAACTCGATGGCCGCATCGCGGAAGGCGACTCGGTCGTCCTCGGCTGGGACGCCGCGAAGGGAATTTTCACCGCGGAGAAGCAGTAAGCGGCTCACCGTTATCCCCAGGACTTTCAGCGCTGAAAGTCCTGGGGATAGTTTTCGAATAATGAAAATTCCCCGCCTCCGACGCATCCCGGCTCTCGTCCTCGCTTTCGCGATGGCCGCTCCGGGACCCGCCTTTGCGCAGGCCGTGGTCTTAGCGCCCGGCGAAGCCGGGCTTGGGGCGATGTCGGCCGTTCCGACGGTCTCCTATCCGAGCGTCGCAGCTCCCTCCATTTCGCTCGTGCCCTCGCTTCTCACGCCGTCGCTGATCGCCGCCCCCTCTCTCGTGCCCGCCGCCGCGACGTTCGCGGTTCCCGAGGCGCTCAAGCTCGTCCTTCCCGCCGCGCTGAAGTCCGAACTTCCGGCCCCACGCGCGGCGCTCGACGGCGCCGCCGCCCACGCCGCGAAGATGACGCCCAATTCCGGCGCCGCCGACTCCAAGGAAACCGCCGGGCGCGCCTTCGAAGGCTCCACCGAGCGAAAGAAGTCCTCGACCGAGGTCGCCGGAAACGAAGGCTCCGGCCCCTCCGCCTTGAAGCGCGGCGCGCCCTTCGCGCGCACCTCCAAGATCACCCCGCCCATCCCCGCTTTCCGCCCGACGCTCAAGCAGCGCGTCCTCAATCTCTGGCCGACCGCCGTCGGCCTCGGCGTCGCCGCGGTCTCGGCCTTCATCCTCTATAAGTTCGGCACGCCGGCTGCGGGACTCATGCCGTTGCTGGGCATCGCCGGCACGCTCGGCTGGTCGCCGACGCCCGGCTCGAAGTCCGCCTTCCTGGCCGGAATCCGCAACGCCGCCGCCCCCGGCGAGGTCCTTTCCTACACGAAGGTCGGCGAGATCGGCGCGCGCCTGGGCCTCGACGCCGACAAGGCCGGGCTCCTGTTCACCGAACTGCTCCAGGACGGCCACCTCGCCATCCGCGACAACCGCGACGCGATCTTCTTCTCCTTCAAGGGCCGCACCGAGTCGCCCTCCGGCTCCGAGGCGGTTCGGTCCGCCGACGCGTTGGCCGTACAAGCCGTGCAGAAGATGAACAGCGGCGCTCCCGTCGACCACGCCATCGCCGTCGCCAAGGCCGACAAGGCCGTGACGCTCTACGAGCGGGAAGGCTCCGCCCAGCTCGCCGAGGCGAAGGTCCTGCGCGCGAACGCGACGCTCGAGTTCGCGACCACGCTACTCGCCGCGCACAGGCGCGACCTCGAGGGCCGCGAGTCGCTGACGCCCGCCCTCACCGCGCGCGTCGCCGACCTGGGCGTCGTCCTCGACTGGATGAACACGGCCACTTACCAGACCGGCCATGTTCCGCCGATGCCCGAGGGCGTGCACAAGAAGCTCGTAGCGTTGCTGGGTTCGCTCAACCCCGGCGCCGAGAAAGGCTCCGCGTCCGCTGACGAGGTCGCCGACGGCTACATCTCGGCTCTCGACCTGCTCGAGAAGTACGACCCTCGCGACTTCCTCTACGAAGGCGCGCCGAAGGGCGGCGCGCTCCAGGGGCCCGCGCCCGCCGATAAGACCGTCGAAGCCTTCGCGGCTGAAGTCCGCGCGCGCACCTCCGCGGGCGAGACCGTGACGCGCGAGACCATGATGCGCGCCGGCAAGGCGCTCGAATTAGGCGCGCGCGACATCAACGCCGTCGTGTCCGTCCTCGCCGCGCGCGGCGAACTGCTCGTCATGGCCAACGGCAAGACGATTTACTTCGACCTGCGCGACCAGGCTCAGGGCGACCGCGACGGCGTTTGGGACCTTCACAACGAAGCCATCGACGCCATCGCGCTCGTCAACTCGTCCAATATCCAGGATCACCTGCGCGCCGTGACCCGCCTCGACGCCGTGCGCCAGAAATACTTCGATTCGCGCAAGCACCTGAGCTCCGAGGCCAAGGCCTACCAGCAAGTCCTCATCGCGTTGGCCAACGCCAAGCTCGAAGCCGCGTCCGACGTCCTCAAACATCTGGAAAAGTCTCTGTCCTCCGACGACGCGCGCCTCGCCGGCGTGCGCCACGCCCAGGCCTGGCTCGCCCACGCGTATTACTCGAACGAGCGCCGCCAGCGCATCGACGCGGCGTCGCTCAAGGCCCTGACGGACGCCGTCTCCGTGGCCGCGTTCCGCGACGCGCTCGGCGCCAAGACCGAGCCCCTGATCACCCAAGGCGTGATGCAGGTCCGTCAGTTCCTCAACGGCCTGCGCGCCGACGCCGACGACACCGTGGGCGAAGACGCGGTTCCGCATCCCTCCGGCTGGCGTCCGCTCACGAAGAAGGACTACCCCGCGCTGACCGAGTTCGGCATCGACCTGACGGGCAAGGCGATCGCGGGCAAGCTCCCTCCCATGATCGGCCGCAAGGCCGAGATGCGCCAGATCGTGAAGACTTTATTGCGCGTCGAGAAAAACAACCCGCTCATCATCGGCGAGAAGGGCGTGGGCAAGACCGCCGTCGCCAATGGCCTAGCCCAGCTCATCGCCGCGGGCGAGATCCCCGAGCTCGAGGGCCGCAGCGTCGTGAAGCTCGACCTGACCAAGATCGTCGCCGGCACCACCTTGCGCGGCCAATTCGAGGAGCGCATGGTGAACATCCTCGAAGAGGCCAAGAAGTCGAATGGCCGCGTCCTGCTGTTCATCGACGAAATCCACATGCTCGTCGGCGCGGGCGACTCCGAGGGCTCGACCGACGCCGCCAACATCTTGAAAGAATCCTTGGCGGACGGCTCGATCTCCGTCATCGGCGCCACCACGATGGAGGAGTACCGCAAGATCGAGAAGGACGGCGCGCTGGCGCGTCGCTTCAACGCGGTCAAGCTCCTGCCCCCCACCAAGGCCGAGGCGGAGCTCATCGTCGCAGGCGTCAAGGACCGCTACGAAGCCAAGCACAAGGTGACGATCAGCGCCGAGACGGTCAAGGCCGTCGTGGCCCTCGCGTCGCGCTACATCACCGACCGCAATCTGCCCGATTCGGCCCTCGACCTGCTCGACGACGCGGGCGCCGAGGTGGAGCTCAAGGCGTCCGAGGCCGCGAAGGCCGGCGTCACGGACGCCCGGCGCGAGGTGCTCACCGAGGACATCGCCCAGGAAGTCGCCCTGCGCACCGGCATTCCCGCCGGCAAGGTCGGCGCCGCAGAACGCGATCAACTGAAGAATCTGCCCATCGAACTGGGCTCGGTCGTCATCGGCCAGCAGGAGGCCGTGAGCAAGGTCGCCAAGGGCGTACAGCGCGGCCGCATGGGCCTGCGCAACACCAAGCAGCCGATCGGCTCGTTCATCTTCCTCGGGCCTACGGGCGTGGGCAAGACCGAGATCGCCAAGCAGACGGCGAAGACCGTGTTCGGCTCCGAGAAGAACATGGTGCGCCTGGACATGAGCGAGTACATGGAGAAGAGCTCGGTGTCCCGCATGATCGGAGCGCCCCCCGGCTATATCGGCTTCGACCAGGCCGGTCAGCTCACCGAGGCCGTGCGTCGCAATCCGTACTCCGTGATCTTGCTCGATGAAATCGAGAAGGCCCACCCCGAGGTCCTCGATGTCCTCCTGCAGGTCATCGACGACGGCCGCCTCACCGACGGCCAGGGCCGCACGGTCGACTTCTCCAACACCATCATCATGATGACCTCGAACATCGGAGGATCGCTGGCCGGCGACGCCGAGAACCCCGACATCCCGAAGCATCGCCCGATGGGCTTCATCACCCACGAGGAAAAGCCCGAGGAGCCCGGCACTGACGCGCGCCGCGCAAAGTATCTCGCCGCGCTCAAGGCCAAGCTGCGCCCCGAGTTCATCAACCGCGTCGGCGAGGACGGGATCGTGATCTTCAACGAGCTCGGCAAAGCCGAGATGGAAGCGATCCTGGCCTTGCGCGTGAAGGACCTCGAGAAGCAACTCGCGGAGCGCGGGGTCACCGTGACCCTTTCCGAGGCGGCCCGCGCCGAGATATTGAAGCGAGCCGAGGCGCAGAAGGCTTACGGCGCCCGTCCGCTCAAGCAAATCGTCGAGCGCCAGCTCTCCGACGCCGTTGTCGAGGCGGAGCTCGACGGGCTCATCGGCGAAGGCGACGCGGTCTTAATCGATTGGGACGCCTCGCGCGGAGCCTTCCGCGCCGAAAAAGCGCGATAGAAGCAGAAGAAGTAGACTCTCCGCAGTGACGAGCCAAAAGACCGACGGCGTCCACCTGCGCGATTGGGGCGGGCCCGGCGCCCCCCTCTTACTCACGCACGGCATGGCCGCGCACACGCATTGGTGGGATCCCGTCGTGCCGCGCTGGAAGGGCGTCTTTCACGCGGCCGCGCTCGACTTCCGCGGCCACGGCGACAGCGATTGGATCGAAGGTTCGCCCTACGAAAGCGCTCGCTGGGTCGAAGACATCGAAACCGCACGCAAGGCCATGGGCTGGGACCGCTTCATTCTCGTCGGTCACTCGATGGGCGCGCGCATCGCGCTCGATTACGCCGAGCGCCACGGCGAGCGCCTGCGCGGCGTCGCCGCGATCGACTTCCTGCCCGAGTTCTACGAGTCGCGCTCGCGCCGCCACGCGAAAACCCGCGCCCGCGCCCAACCGGTGTACGACAACGAGGAGATCATGCTCTCCAAGTTCCGGCTTCAGCCTCCCGGCACCTTGCTCGACGAGAGCGGCTTGCGCGAGCTCGGGCGCCACGGCGTGAAAAAGGGTCCCACGGGCTGGACCTGGAAGTTCGACTGGCGCTCCTTCTCCTTCCCGTACGGGCCCGTCTGGGAGCAGCTGCCCAAGATCGCGCCCGCCGCCTTGATCGTGCGCGGCGAGCTGAGCCCGATCATGACGCGCGAGGTCATGGACAAGGTCGTCGCCGGTCTGAAGAACGGTCGCGGCCTCGAAATCGTAGGGGCGCATCACCATGTTCCCCTCGACAAGCCCGAGGAACTCGCCGCCGCCGTCTCGGCCTGGGCCGCGGAGCTGCCCGCCTGATGAAGATCGTCTCGGTCTGCGTCGGGGCGGCGAAGGAGAAGTCCTGGCGCGGCGAGGCCGTGCGCACCGCGATCTGGAAATCGCCCGTCGACTCCGCCGTGATCGGGCCGTTGGGCCTCTCCGGGGACGAGCAGGCCGACCGAGCGGTGCACGGCGGCCCGGACAAGGCCGTTTACGCCTATTCCGCCGAGCATTACCCGTGGTGGAAGAAGAACCTCCCCGGCGTCGAGCTTTCCTACGGCGTCTTCGGGGAGAACCTCACCGTCTCCGGCTGGGACGACGCCGGCGCCTGCCTCGGCGACCTTTACCGGGCCGGAACCGCCGAGCTGCTCGCGATCCAACCGCGCCTGCCCTGCGCGAAGTTGGCGCTTCGCTTCCAAGATCCCGCCATGGTCAAACGCTTCGCGCAAAGCCTGCGCTTGGGAGTGTACTTCCGCGTCGCGAAGCCGGGAACGGTCGCTCCTGGCGACGCTTTCGAGAAGATTTCAGAGCATCCCATGCGCTTCCCGATCTACGACTTCGCCCGACTCTATTTCGATCCGGAGCTCACGGCGCAAAAGGCTCGGCCCGCGCTCGAGCACCCGCTGATCAACGACAACTGGCGGGAAATGCTCGGCGGCCGCCTTTAATACATCACGGGCGTTGTAATATTCACGAACAAGGGCCATAATCAAGCCTGAGCCGCACGGCACGATGACCCCCCCACCTAAACCGCCGGACGAAGCGCAAAGACTGGCCTCTTTGCGCTCTTTAAAGCTGCTCGACACCGCGCCCGAGGAACGGTTCGACCGGATCACGCGGCTCGCCCAGCGCACCTTCGGTGTACCCATCGCCGTCGTCTCTCTCGTCGACGACGATCGCCAGTGGTTTAAGTCGCATCAAGGGCTGGAGGCGACGCAGACCCCCCGCGACATCTCTTTCTGCGGCCACGCCATCCTGGGCGACGGAACGATGATCGTCCCCGACGCGACGAAGGACCCCCGCTTCTCCGACAACCCGCTGGTCACCTCCGACCCCAACATCCGCTTCTACGCGGGCCATCCGCTCGAAGGCCCTGACGGCGCCCGCCTAGGGACTTTGTGCCTGCTCGACCGGGTGCCGCGCGAGCTCGACGCCGAGCAGCGCCGGGCCCTGCGCGACTTGGCTGGAATGGTCCAAGAGGAGATCCGCACTCACGCGTCGCGGATCGCCGCACCCGATGACGAGCACTCGCGCCTCGTCGCACGCTTACGCGAAGCGCCCGACCGCACCGCCGCGCGGCGAAAGGTTCAAGCCGGGTTCGTGGCCGCGGCGACGGCGATCGTCGCGGTCGCGGGAATCTCGTTGATCTTGGCTCGGCGTTACGCCGCGGACGCCTCCTGGGTCGAGCACACGCACGAGGTCATCGCCGGCATCGACGAAGTCCGAATCTGGGGACGAGCCGTGGAATCCAACGCTCGCGGCTTCGCCCTGAGCGGCAACGAGGGCTTCGTCAAATCCTACGAGACCTCGCGCGCGGAGCTCCGGGCGCGCATTGCCGATTTGATCGCCCTGACGGGCGATCATGCCGCGCAGAACGCGCGGGTACGCGACATGGCCTTGCTCGTCGAGACGCGCCTGGACATCGCGGCGCGCACCATGAAGGCCCGGCGGGAACGCGGCGCGGCGGCCGCAGGCATGATCGCCGGCAGCCCCGAAAGCCTCGCCGTC
>JAYTIP010000146.1:0-6981 GCA_043731745.1 Elusimicrobiota bacterium
TCTGACGCTCGGTACGCTCGCGCTCAAGCAGTCGCCCGTCGAGGTGTTCCATCTCATCTTCAGCCAGGTGCTCTTCGCCGGCTACGGCCTCGGCCCGACCTTATACAAGGCCACGATGCTGATCTTCACGGGCCTCGCCTGCTCGCTCGCCTTCCGCTGCGGCCTGTTCAACATCGGCGCCGAGGGCCAGCTGTACGCGGGCGCCTTCGCGATGACCGTCGTGGGCCTCAAATTCCCCGGTCTGCCATCGATCATCCTCATCCCTCTCATGCTTGCCACCGCCGCCGCCGGCGGCGCCGCGTGGGCCGTCGTCCCCGCCGTGCTCAAGGCCAAGCGCGGCGCGCACGAGGTCATCACCACGATGATGATGAACTTCGTCGCCATGGCGCTCGCCAACTACCTGATCTCCGCCCACTTCCACGAGCCCGAGACGATTCACACAGCGGAGCTGCCCGCCGCCGCCGGCCTGCCGAGCTTTGAAACGATGTTCGGCCTGTTCAAGGGCTCGCCGGTCAACGCCTCCTTGATCCTCGGCTTCTTGATCGCAGCCGCCCTGTACTACTTCCTGTGGCGCACCCCGGCTGGCTTCGAGTGGCGCGCCGTCGGCGTCAGCCCCGACGCGGCGCGCACGAGCGGCATCAAGGTCGAAGCCACGACGATCAAGGTCATGCTCGCCTCGGGAGCGATCTCCGGTCTCGCGGGCACGAACTTCGTGCTCGGCTACAAGCACTACTTCGAGCAGGGCTTCGCCTCGGGCGCGGGCTTCCTGGGCATCGCGGTGGCGCTCGTCGCCAAGAACAATCCCGTCGGCGTGATTCCTTCAGCACTTCTGTTCGCCTTCCTGTCCCAGGCGGGCCTCACGCTTAACCGCACGATCCCGCGCGAGATGTTCGAGATTCTTCAGGCCGCCGCGATCTTGATCGTCGTCATCGCGCAGAACCGCCTCGGCGGCGAGGCCAAAAAGTGACCTTCCTCCTTCAAGTCCTGCGCATCGCCGGCCCCTACGGCCTCGCAGCGCTCGCTGGGACCTTTTCGGAGCTCGGCGGCGTGGTCAACATCGCGCTCGAGGGCATTTTGCTCGCGGGCGCCCTCGGCGCCACGCTCGCCTGCTACTGGACGGGCTCGCCCTGGCTCGGCGTCGTCGCCGGCATCGGCGCGGGCATGCTGCTGTCCTGCCTGCACGCCTGGGCGTCTTTGCGCCACCGCGTCGACCAAATCGTCTCGAGCCTCGCCTGCAACTTTCTCGCCGCGGGTCTTTGCCGCTTCATCCTCAAGCTCGTCTTCCACTCCACCTCGAACTCCTACCGCGTCGAGGGCCTCACGGATTGGGGTCCGTTCGATCCGTTCCTGGTTCTATTCTTCATCATCGTCGCGATCTGCCAGTGGGTCGCCTACCGCACGCGCTTCGGCCTGCGCCTGCGCGCGGTCGGCGAGCACCCGAAGGCCGCGGAAAGCCTCGGCATCTCGGTGCTCGGCATGCGCTTTAAAGGCGTCCTGATCTCCGGCGCGCTCGCGGGCCTGGGCGGCGCGTGGCTCGCGCTCGAGCAGCATCAGTTCACCGACGGCATGTCGGGCGGGCGAGGCTACATCGCTTTGGCCGCCGTTATCCTGGGACGCTGGACTCCTCTCGGTGCGGCGGGCGCCGCCGTGTTCTTCGGCTTGGCCGAGTCCCTTCAAATCGTGCTTCAGGCCCACAATGTTCAAAGTCCCACGCAGTTCGTGCAGATGCTCCCCTATCTCATGACTTTGGCGGCCGTCGCCGGCGTCGCCGGCAAGTCTCGGCCGCCGGCCGCCGACGGCATCCCCTATTCTTCCGAACAGGACTGAGATGGCGGCGCGCGCGCTTCTATTCCTCCTCCTAACGGTTCCTTCGTTCGCCGCGGAGAAGCTGCAGAACGTCGTCGTCAAGCGCGGGGACACTTTGTGGTCGATCGCCAACTTCTGGCTCGACGACCCGGCGCGTTGGGACGAGATCCTCAATTACAACACGCTTCCCACTAAGGACCCGACGGTCGCTTTGCCGGGCATGACCTTGCGCGTGCCCGCGCGCCTGATCAAGGCGGGCCTGCGCGCGGCGCACCTGACCTTCTTCGTCAACCAGGTCACCCAGCGCGCCAAGGACACCGCCGCTTGGAAGCCCGTCGCGCTCGGCATGGAGCTGCGCCGGGGCGACACCTTGCGCACGCACGAGGAATCACGCGCGCGCGTCATGATGCTCGATAAGGAGATCCTGAGCCTCGAGGCCAATTCGATGGCGACGATCAAGCCTCAGGAAGAGTTCGACATGGTGCTGACGCGCGGCTCCGTATTCGCGGGCAGGGCGAAGGTCGTCGTGGGCGGCGCGCGCATCGTCCCGCGCTCGGCCGACACGCGCTACTCCGCCACCGTCGAGCCCGACCTGACCGCGAAGGTCGAGGTGTTCCGCGGGACGGCGTCGGTCAGCGCCCAGGGCCGCACCGTCGAGGTCGGGACCGGCATGGAGACGACGGTCGCTCCCGGCCTTTTCCCCGAGAATCCGCGCCCGGTGCAGGCCCCCGCCCTGCTTGAAATCCGCGCCCACGAGTACGCCTCGTCGCTCACGACCGGCGGCGGCCTGGCGCCTGATCCCACTCCGGCTCCGCCGAACCGCGAGCCCGAGGGCGATGTGCAGGCGGTTCGAGGCGACGTCCAGGTGCTCAGGATCGGTCAACCCATCAAGGCCTATCACGTACAGGCTGCGGCCGAGCAGAACTTCCGCCGGATCCTTTTCGACAAGACCTACGACGAAGGCGACCGCTTCGACACCGACGGCATCGGGCTTTCGACCGGCGCTTATTGGTGGCGCGTGGCCGCCATCGACCTGCTCGGTACGGAAGCGAAGTTCCACTCTCCCCACTACTACACGATCGGCATGAAGCGCGGCGACACCGACAACGAGGTCTTAGCCGAGATGATTCAGATCATCGAGCCGGCGGAGAACACCGAAACGGGCTCCGACTACGTCAGCGCCTCGGGACTTTTGCGCGACGAGCGCCTGACCCTCGATATCAACGGCGTTCCGGTCAAGATCGACGAGTCCGGAGCTTTCAAGATCTCCGTGCGCGTGCGCTACGGAAAAAGCAGCGTCACCTTCACTTTGACCGACCCCAAGGGCAACCAAAGCCACGTGACGCGGCACGTCCTGAAGCTCTAGGCCCTTCGTCCCACGAAGAAGGACCCAAAGACACTGGGGCGGCGGGGCCGCCGGAGTTATCATAATGACATGATCATCCCGCTCCTGTTCGTCGCCTTGGCCGTGTGCGCGCCCGCCTCGGCGGCGCAACCCCCGATCGCTCTCGTCGTGATGCCTGCCGATACTTTGGGCCCGACGCGCCGCGCGGACATTGATTTGAAGGCCGCCGACTGGATTTCCTGGAAGAGCCGCGCCTACCGCATGTCGGCCGTCTTTCTCGGAAACGTCGTGCGGCAAGGTTACGACCGCCGCGATTCGAACGCGCTCATGGTGAAGATCCAGAAGCTGATGAACCAGGTCGAGGAGACGCAGTACGCCGCGAAGGACATGGCCCTGGAGCAGATTCGAGCCGGCTCCGCGCCCTCTCCGGAGCGCCTGGCCCGGGAGAACGAGATCGAGAAGGCGTTCGAGATCCGCGTCTTGACCGTATACGGGAACATGCTTCCCCGCATTCTCGACGAGTGGTACAAGGACCCGCAGGGCCGCAATGACGGGCGCCGCCTCGCCGGCCCGGAGTGGGCCCTGGCTCTCGCCTTCGACGAATGCGCCCCGGCCGCCAACTGGCACCTCGCCCTCGCGGGCTTCACGCCCCAGGAATATCACGAGATCGAAGATCGCGCGTCCGCGTCGCTCGGCTACCCGACCTCGAAGCCCTAAGGCGGACCTACTCGAAGTCGGAGTCGACCGGAGGCGGGCGACGCAGATCGCCGGGTCCCACGACGACGGGTACCACCGGGCTCACCCAGCGGTCGCCGTAGCGCGTCGTGATGACGAGCCGGTAGTTCCACGTGCCGGGAGCGAGTTTCCCGTCGACCCAGCGGACCCCGTCGGCGCCCGCGAAGGTCACGACGACCGGCGAACCCGGGTATCCCGGGTTCGAGTCCTTGTCGGACTTCACGACGGCGTAGGACGCGAAGTCGTCGCGCTTGTAGCGGCGCCAAGTGAGGATCACGCGGCCGGCGTCGAGCTTCGCCTTGAAACCCGTCACGGAGACCTCCACCGGAGCGTCGGCGCGCGCCGAAGCCGGGAACGACGCGAGGCAGGCGAGCAGCAACAGGGTATTTCTCATGGTTGATCCTCCGGTCGGTCCTTCAATTCGTAGGCCGTCACCGGTTTTTTCTTGCCCTTCACCGTCAGCCGCTTGCGCGCCGCGCACGGCCACTTGTTCTTCACCGTCTTGTACACCGACGCCGAGACGAGCATGGCGCCCGGCGTCGCGTTGGACTCCAGGCGTTGCGCGAGATTGACGGCGTCGCCAATGTAGGTGTACTCGCGCCGGTCGCCTGAGCCCACGTTGGCGCGGATCGCGCGGCCGGCGTTGATGCCGACGCGGATGTTGAAGGGTCCGCCCTTGGCCGCGAGTCTCCCGACATGCGCGAGAATGAGCCCGCCCGCTTTCACGGCCTGGGCTGGATTTTTGAAGGCCGCGAAGATGCAGTCGCCGACATATTTATCGACATCGCCATTTAAGCGGTGAATGATGTCCGTCGCGGGACCGAGTATCTTATTGAGCGCGGAGACGACCTTGCACGGCGCGTGCTTCTCCGAGTAGGTCGTGAAGCCCTTCACATCCATGAACAGGAACGCGCCCGTAAATGAGGCGTCGCGCAGCTCGTAAACGCCCTTGGCCGCGCGCGCGCCGACCGCCTTCCAGACATTATGCGGGGTGTAGCGCCGGATGACTTCACCGTGCTTCCTCAAGACGTGCGCGTCGTTGGCGCTCTTGCGCGACAGGTTCGAAAGAAAGCTTTCGGTGTCGTCGAGCGCGAGCTCGCTGTCGGCGAGTTGGCGCGCCGGCGAGAGGACGCAAGCGGGCGGTGCCACGAGCCCGCCCCCGGCCTTCACCTTGCCCTTCACATGGAGAGCCAGGAAGCCGACCGTGGTGGTGTGGTAATAGGAGCCGCCGAAGGGCTTGGTCGCGTCAGCCGCGTCCTCGTAGCGGCTCATGAACGGCAGAAGCTCGCCGCCCGAGTAGTAGCCGAAGATCGGCGTGCCGCGGCCGAACACCTCTCGCGCCGCGTCCATCTCGGCGTTGAGGCGACTGTTGAGGAAGCGTCCGCGCGTGCAGCACGACACGGCGATGACGAGCGAGGGCTTCTTGCCGTCGAGCGCTTTGAGCGCGGCGCGCGCGGCGACTCGCGCGCCGTCGACCACGCCGCTGCGCGACGCGGCGATGAGCTGGACGCGCCGCCCCTGCAGGTCCTCTGGCGGATAGTAGTCGATCCAGCCCTTGTTAAAGCCGATGCGCACCGGCAGCTTCATCAAGGTCATGCCCGCGTGGGCGCCCTCGAGATGCAGGGCGAAACCGTGGCGCTGAATCGATCGGATCATGACCGCCCGCGAAGAGCACTCTCCGAAGAACTGCTTGTAATAGTCGAGCGCCGGGATGCCGTCGATCTCGAAGACGCGCCCGCCCTTCGCCTTGGTCACGACGGCCAGCGGGCCCACGGGGCTCCAGCCGTGCGCGAAGCCGAAGCCGACCTTAGCACCCCCGGGCAGGTCGAGCATGGCCACGCGAGCGGCCGTGCTCGAGAGCTCGTGCTGAGAGTACTGCCAGTTTTTCCAGAACTCGGGCTTGTCCATGCCCGCGTCGTGGTCTCCGGAAGTGAGTCCCCCGAACAGCGGCGCGCCGGGCAGCCGCTCGTGAAGAACGCGCAGGAGTCGGTCGTCGCGACCCTCGCTGATGCCTGAGAACACGAGCCCCAAGGACCGACAGCCGGACAGCGAGCCGATCGCGTCGGCGATGGCGTGGCCCGCCGCGGCCGGGTCCGCCTTGCAGCACGACCCCGCGAAGCGGAACTTGGCGCCCGGCAGGTCGAGAAGGAGGACGGCGACGGAGTTTTTCGTCACGCCCGCGGGCGTGACCTCCGCGTAAGACGAACCGCCGACGATGATGGAGGGATCGAGGTGCCGGCGAAGCTCGGTGTGGATTTTTTTCTGATCGAGCCGCACGCCGCCGAAAACGATCGCCAAAGAGGGGCGCGGCACGGTTTTCTTCGCCTGGCGCACGGCGTCCCGCGCCGCCTTGGCCGCGTCCTCGCCTCCGGCGAGACCGATGCCGATGTTCAACCGAGCTCCTCTTCGAGGCGGTCGGCGACGGTTTTGAGCACCTTGAGCCGGGCCCAGCGTTTGTCTTCGGCCTCAACGAGGGTCCACGGTGCGTCAGGGGTGCTGGTTTTGGCGATCATGTCGATCGCGGCGGCTTGATAAGCGTCCCACTTCTCGCGGTTGCGCCAATCGTCCGGCGTGATCTTGTACTGCTTGAAGGGCGTCACGACCCGGGCTTTGAAGCGCCGGAGCTGCTCCGCGGGCGTGATCTGAAGCCAGAACTTGCAGACGATGACTCCCGATTCGGTCAGCTCTTCTTCGAAGGCCTCGATTTCCCCGTATGCGCGCTTCCAGTCGGCGGTGGCGCAGAAGCCCTCGACGCGCTCGACGAGCACGCGGCCGTACCAAGTGCGGTCGTAAATCGTCGTGCGGCCCGTGCGCGGCAGGTTGCGCCAGAAGCGCCACAGGTAGGGATGCGCGCGCTCCTCGTCCGTCGGCGCGGCGACGGCCATCACGCGCGCGTTGCGCACGTCGATCGCGGCGAGCAGGCGGCGGATCGCGCCGCCTTTGCCGGCGGCGTCGACGCCTTCGAACGCGCAGATCAGAGAACGCCCCTCCTTGCGCAGGCGGCGCGCGAGCAAGGCCACGCGCGTCTGCTGCTTTTGGAACTTCTCCGCGTGCTCCTCGTCGAGCTGCTTCGTCAGATCGAGGCGGCTGAGCAC
>JAYTIP010000147.1:0-12116 GCA_043731745.1 Elusimicrobiota bacterium
CGCGACTACTACCTCGCGTTGACTTTGCACGCCGCGCTCTCCGTGACCGCGGCCTACGCGCTGTGGTGGCTTCGAATCTGGCCCGCGGGCGATGTGAAGTTGTTCGTCCTGCTCGCGCTGTGCTACCCGCTCATGCGCGTGCCCGGCTCCTTCGGCAACGGCCTGCTGTTCCTCGAGGTCCTCATCAACGTCTTCGTCCCCGCGGCGGCCTTCCTGTTCCTGACCGCCGGCAAATACCTCTGGCAGACGCGCTTCGCGCACTACAAGAACCACGTCACGCTCTTCGTTCAGACCTTCTACAAGGATTTCCGTTTTCCGGAGATCGACCTCGCGCGCTTCAAGATGAAGGCTCCGGAGACCGGGCCTTTGTCCGCCGGATTCGATCCGCGCGCCGCCGCGAGTACGGCGGCGGCGGGCGTGCGCTCGCGCGCGTTCGCGATGTGGTCGCCGGTCAAGGAAGAGCTGCGGAGCATCTTCGAGGGCTATAGGGCCAAGCCCCTGCAGTTCCTCATCGACGCCCTCTCCTGGCTCTCGATGGTGGCGATCATGTCCATGATCTCCTACTATCTCAACGATGTGATCACCTCCAACGTGCTCAAGACCCTCGTCTGCTTTGCTCTGATGTTCACCTGGAGCCGCATCTGCCAGTTCGTCGGAACGGGGTGGGCTCTCGGCGTCGTCTTCGCCGTCTGCGTGATCCTGCTGCGGCGCCACCCGAACGTGAATATTCCGGCGCTCGCGCTGATCTTCGGACACATCACGGTGTTCAGCCTTTGTATTTTCCTCGGCATTCAGCTCGCCTTCAAGATCATCGCCGGCCGCACCGGCTGGGTGTTCCTGCCTTTTCTCATGATGCTGCCCGGGCTCGTGCCATGGCGATATCTGTTCGGCCTCGCTTGGTCGGGACTCGGAGCCGTGATCGCGGCGGTCTCCGGCGCGCTCGGCGCTTTGCGTCCGCCCTCGATCTCCGCCCCCGCGATCCCGCCTCTGCCGGGTCTGCCGCCGCTGCCGCACCTTCCGGCCTGGCTCGGCGCGGTCGATCTCTCGGGTCTCGGCCTGTGGGCCACGATGGGCCTGTTCTTCGGCCTGGCGCTCGTCTTCGTCAAGATCTGGGACGCCGAGTCCTACAAGAGCGTGCCCGTCGCCCACATCGACAAATTCATGACCCTCGGCCCCGAGCTCGTCGCGCGCATCGAGGAGGATGAGGATTTCCGCGACGAGCACTTCGACACGCTCTACGCGGACGGGCTGACGGGCGAGCAGGCCGAGGCGTTGCGTGAGTGGTGTCGCGGCGAGGGCCTCGAGACGGTGCCGCTGGCACCCACGATCTCGTTCGCGAACTGGATTTTCTTGGGCTATTTTCTGACGCGCCTGCTCCAAGGGCACGTCCTGAGGTTCCTCTACTGATGAAGACTCTCGATGAAGGACGCTGGATCTTCGGCGGCGGCCTCAGCCCCGAGTGGGCGTGGGTGGTCAAGCGCCGCCGCGAGCAGGCGCTCGCCCAGCTCGCGAAAATCGAGAAGGAGTACAAGAAATCCGCGCCCGCCGGCGTCAAGGCTCGCCGTTACGACGCGGGGCTGCGCTACTTCCTTAAAACCGCGTCGCCCGAGCGCGACCGCCTCGCCGTTCATCCCTGCTTCGACTACTGGCTCGACATGCACGCGCGCCACTTCGCGATGCCCGTCGGGGAAGACGACTGGCACCTGCAGTTCGGCCTGTTCCAAAGCTTTCCCGCCGCACTCGCGCTGTCGCGCGGCGACGCCCTCGCGCTCGACGCGACCGCCGATCCCGACGGCCGCTTTTTTCTCTACGGCACGCCGAAATATATTTCGGCCCAGCCTCAGGAGAGGCTGACCGTGCGGATCGAGCGCGGCGCCGTGTTCTCCGGCGGTAAGAAGGCCAAGCTCGAGTCGCTCGTGGAGGCGGTCCCCGGGATCGTCGCGGACGACCGCGGCTGGCTCATGATTCACGGCGTCACGATGCACGGACTCACGACGCTCGACGACTCAGAGCGGGAGCGCTTCGCCGCCGTGCTCAAGCAGGCCTTCTCGGACCTCGAGGAGCGTGACCCGGGCCTGCACGCCGAGATGCGCGACATGGTCTTCAGCCTCGTGCCCCTCAAGAACCCCGTCGAGCACGGCAGCGTCAGCTCCTCCTACGTGAACATGCGCGGCCTCATCGCGCTGTCGCACGCCGAGGACCCGGTGCTCCAGGCGGAGACCTTGATCCACGAGTTCTGCCACCAGAAGATGAACCAGCTCCTGGTCGTCGACCCGGTGCTTCTGCCGGGCCAGAACGGCCAGGTGTTCTACTCGCCGTGGCGCGCCGACGCGCGTCGCCTGCGCGGCCTCATGCTCGGCGCGCACGCCTTCCTCAACGTCGCGCGCTACCTCGCGACCTCGCTGTCCCGCGAGACCTATGCCGAGAACCAGCACATCGAACTCATGGTCAACGTGGCGCTTCGCCTCAATCAAGTCGAGTCCGCGCTCAAGGAGCTGACGGGTTACGGGACCTTCACCGAGTTCGGCCGGCGCTTCGTCATGGGCATGTGGCGCGAGCTCGAGATTCTGCGTCACGCGGTGTTGTGGTTCCCGCCCGCATTGCTCGCGGAACAAGCGACGGTCGCCGCCGAGCATCGGAAAAAGTACGCGCTCGGTGACACCGGCTATCACAAGGGTGCCGAGCACATCGACAAGATCAAGCGGGCCGCCTTCCTCGCGCCGAAGGAAGACGACGCTCCCGACCCCAAGAAGGAGGCCGCGTGAACTCCAAAGAACGAGTCGAGTTGATCAAGGCTCTCGGCGCCTGTTATCCGGGCCTTCAGACGGGCCCGATGGCCGCCGCCTCGGAAGCCGTCGATGGTCCCGGCCGTTGGGAGGCGTCCGTGCGAGGGGGAGAACTCAACCGCGCCGGCCTGCGCTTCTTCGGCACGGGCGACTATCCCGCGTGGCGCCGCGCCTGCGCGAGCGCCTTCGTCCTCGGAAACTCCGGGCCTGCTGCGCCGCGCGAGGGCTTCCCGTGGCTGAGCGCCACCTGGGACCTGCAGTCGGGTCAGTGGAGCACGGTTCGTCTCATCGGCGAGGAGCCCGGCTCCAAGCTCAAGAACGGCCAGGCCCTCGCTTGGGATTTCTCTCAGACGGCGAAAATTCCTAAGAAACGCCTTCTGCGGCCGGCGCCGTTCAAAGCCGGCGCGTTCGGCGAGCCCGCGCTCGACGCCGCGCTGGCGGACTTCTCGGCGCTGTGCCCCGTTTCCACTCTGTCCTTGGAGGACTCGGGCTGGTCGTTGCGTCTGGCGCACGGCGCGCGCTGGCCGCAGTTCGCGCGCTGCGACGTATCGGCGGCGTTCACGCCTCAGTCCTCGCAGCTGGCATTGTTCCTTCTCGACCGGCGCGTGAGCGAGCTGTCCTTCGACGGGGAGGCCCTGTGGGCTCACTGCGCGGGATGAAGAAGGTCTGCGTGCTCGCCAGCGGCGGCTTCGACAGCGCGGTGCTCATCGCGGACTACCTCGATCGCGGCTGGGAGGTCCACCCGTTTTATGCCCGCTCCGGCTTCTACTGGGAGAAGGCCGAACTGCACTGGCTCAAGAAGTTCCTGCGCGCGCAGCGCGGAAAGCTCAAGCCGCTCACCGTCGCGGACATGCCGATGGGCTGGATCATGAAGGGCCATTGGAGCCTGACGGGCAAGAAAGTCCCGTCCTCCCGCGCGGCGTGGGACTCCGTCTATCTTCCCGGGCGCAACCTGCTTCTTCTCGGCCAGGCGGGCGTCTACGCGGCCACGCACGGCGTTCCGCTGATCGCCCTAGGGGTGCTGAAGGGCAACCCTTTCGCCGACTCGAAGCCGCGCTTTCTCAAGGACATGGAGTCGGCGATCAACGACGCGCTTCGCTCCCGCCTGAAGGTCGAGGCGCCCTATGTGAAGCGCAGCAAGGCGCAGGTCCTGGACATCGCGTCGAAGCTGTCGCGCCGCTTCCCGATCGAGCTCACCTTCTCCTGCCTGCGCCCGCGCGGAGTAAAGCCGTGCCTCAAGTGCAGTAAGTGCGGGGAAACCCGCGCCAAGCTTGCCTGAGACTCGGAAACCCTATGTGGGCTTCCACATTCTTGAGTCGTAGCTGTAAGAGCGCGCGTCCGCGATAGCGATCTTGGGAAAATCCGCGTGTGCGGGATTCAGCAGTATATTCGATTCACCGGGAGTCACGGTAGAAGGAACGATCAGTACAGCGCTATTCATGCCGGTACGCCAACGGTCGCCAATTTCTTGCGTTGAGCGGGGTGCCGGAACGCTTCGCCAATCTTTCGGCAAAGTGGCGGCGTCAAGCCTAATCAAGGCCACTGCATCTGGAACCTCGATGGCATAACTGGCGAATGCGATTCCGGCGCCATCCAAGCCGAGATGCACAAACTTCTCTAGAACAGCGAGAGATAGGCTGGATGCGGCATATACAATCGCTGTTCCAAGACTGTTCCACCGCCCGGGTGTTATCCTCGCTCCCATGCCAGAGAACGCGTCAAGTTTGCTGCGTGCCGCTTTGTCGATTCGCCAACCGTAGATCACGGAAGAACGCCGTATTCGAGTTGGCGTAAGAGGATTTCGACCTCTTCGGTCCCCGGATCCGTATCGAGAAGTTGGAGCGGGACTTTCCCAGCAAGTCCGGGTTGCTCTCGTTGAATCCACCGAACTGCGCTTTGTAAGTCCTCGAATACGGTGACGGCCAGCTTGAGAACTTTTGCCAAGCGGTAGAGGCGATCGCTGGCGACGGGATCGAGGGGGGCGCGCGTACGTTTTGTCCGGGTCAATGTGCGGCTGCTAACCCCGATGATGCGGGCAAATGCCTCGTCTTTAATTTCGAACGCCTCTTGGAAGGGCTTAGCCTCGATCCATTTGAATCCCTTCCGAATATGCGTGACGATCCCGTGCTTGGCGCCGCCGTCGCCGGGGCGGTCCGTCACAATGGAGAATAGGCTGCTTTTAAACGGAATTGTCTTCTTAGCCATTTGTCCATAGTGTAGAAGCCAAATGGCTAAATGTCAAGGGGCTGGCGTGAGCGCCTTGTCAGGCGCTGAGTTCGGCGGTCGTGACTGGGAGGGCCTTGTAGCTGCCGGCCTCGAGCTGATCCTTAAGCCAGGTCACCGGCTGGGGTTTGAAGGAAACCTCGACGAAGTTTCGGCATCCCGCCGCGTGCGCCGCGCGCACCGCGTCCAGATGCCGTTCGCACGCCACGGTCTGTCCGGCGAGTAGCTCGCGGATGCGCGCCGGATCCGTCTCGGCTTGGCCCGAGGTGCCCATGAACACGGGTACCTTCGGCGCTTTGAGATCGAGGGTCTTCACGACTTCAGCGAGCGTCTTGCGCGCGGGTTCGAAGGCGGAGGTGTGGTAGGGGCCCTCGACCTTGAGGACCTTCACCTTCACCGGCCAGTCCTCGGCGCGCGCCTTTTCCGCGTAGGCCTCGAGCGCCGCGACGGTGCCGCCGAGCGTTCCCTTGCCGATCGTGTTCCACAGCGCGACCGACACGCCTGGAATCTCTTGCGCGGTCTCGACGATGTCGTTGAAATCGTCGGTCGAGACGGCGGCCAGGCCCATCGGCTCGGCGAAGCCCTTGCAGCAGTCGGAGAACGCCTTGGCGCGCGCGGCGATGAACACGCCGGAGTCCTCGACGCTCAGCGCCTCGGCGGCGACGAGAGCGGCGACCACGCCCATCGAGTGGCCGATCGCGCCGTTAAGCTCGAGCGCGGGACGGGCGGCGCGGTAAGCGAGCCAGTGCGCGACGTGCGACGCGTGGATCGCGCGCTGGGCGTTGAAGGTGAGCGCCAGCTCGGCGTCCGGAGTGGTCGTCAGCAAGGACTCGAGATCGGCGCCCAGCGACGGCTTCAGACGCGCAATCGCGCTTCGCGCGATTGCATTCTTTAATAGCTCGACGCCCATGCCCGTTTCCTGGACTGATTGGCCGGCGAACAACGCGCAGACTTTTTCGCTCATAACATGCTCCTGAGGCGCTCGAGGCCCGCGCGCACCGTCTTCTCTGACGGGCCGAAGGAGAAGCGCACGTGCGAACGGAAGCGCGAGGATCGCCCCGCGCGCCGCTTGCCGGGGTTCACATCGAAGAACTCACCCGGGACGACGATGACCTTGGCCTCGAGCGCTTTTTTAAAAAAGCCCATGCCCGTGTTGAGCGGGCGGGGGAGCTTCTCGACCGAGCCCCAGCAGTAAAAAGTCCCGTCGCCGGGGCCGTCGAGGATGAGGCCCATCTTGGTCAGCTCGGCGCGCATCAGGTCGCGCTTGGATCTGAACGCGGTCTGCAAAGACGCGGCTTCCGCCGCGGCGTTCTTCTCCGTGACGAGCTCGGCCGCCGCGCGCTGAAGCGGGCGCGAACCGCCGCCGTCCAAGAACGAGCCGGCCGACGAAACGGTGTCGATGACGGCCTTCGGTCCGACGATCCAACTCACCCGCCAGCCCGGGTAGCGCCAGTTCTTGGTCAGGCCGTCGAGCAGGATGACGGGGTCCTTGTCCACGTCCTCCACAAAGGCCGCGGCGCTGACGGGGGAACCGTCTGCGTTCCAGACATAGTGCGAGTAGAACTCGTCGAAGATCGTCGCGCAGTCGAGCTTACGCGCCGTGTCGACCCAGCGCTCCAGTTCAGGGCCGGACATCACCTTGCCCGTCGGGTTGGACGGATTGGAGAGCAGCAACGCGCCGAGGCCGCGTCCCGCGATCTCCTTACGCAGCGCGTCCAAGGAGAACGCGTAGGACGACTCGGGCTCGAGGAGGATCGGAATCGAGGCGAAGGAGTGAAAAATATCGAGCAGCTCCTCGTACGCGGTGTAGTCGGGCAGGAAGTGCCCGAGGTTGACCGGGCCGAGGGCGGCCACGACGCGCGTGAGCGCCGCGCGCCCGCCGCCCGCGATCGAGACGTTTTCCGCCGTGTAGCGCGACTTCATGCCCTTGCGGTACCGCGCGTTGTATAGCGACGCCACGGCCTCGCGCAGCTCCATGAGCCCGGCCACGGGTGCGTATTCTTGGTCGGCGGGGTCGATCTCGACCGATCCTTGCCGCACGGGTCCTCCGGGGAGGGGGCCGGTCTCCGGCATGCCCTGCCCCAGATTGGACCAAGTCGAGTCGGACGCCTTGTAGCCAAGCTTCGCCGCCTCGGCCATCACGAAGATGACGCCGGTGCGAGGAACCGAACGGAAAGACGACGGAGGTAGGGTTTCGCTCACAAGTGCATTGTATAAAAGGTGTCAGGCCTTCAAGTATTCTGAGTATTGGCCAATTTGTCCACAAATACTGGAAATACTTGAAGGCCTGACACCTAGCTGATCATGAAGGAGGCGGCGGCGAAGCGGCCGGAGTGGGACAAAGACAGGCTCCAATCCTGGGAGACGCCTCGCCAGAGGACCGCGGGCAGACCGTAGTTCTCGGTCAAGGCAAGCCGCGAGGAAGTGCCGATCTCATCGTTGGTGGAGGCGATGAAATCGAGAGCCAAGTCGCGCACGAAGGCTCCCGGGGAGGACCCCTTCGGGACCTCGCCCACGGTCCAGAGAATGTCGCCCTCGGTCTCCTCGTCGCCGATAAATCCGCCGCGCAGGACGGCCACGCAGTGCAGCTTGTCCTCGTCGTCGTCGGTGAATCGAATGTCGAGCTGAAGCCCAGTCGGGATGTGGGTCGCCTTGCGTCGGAACAGGTCGATCTCGATTTCGTGGAAGGCGCCGTTGGGGACCACGATCACGGCGCGGCCGAGCGCCTTGTGCACGGCTTCCTTCGCGCAGAAGAAGCGCCAGAATGATTTGAAAAGAGCCGAAGGCCCCTGCTCGGTCAGATAGGCGAGTTCGCGCTTCGTCAGATGACGCTCGAGCCACTCCTGGTCGGCCTCGGTCCGGTCGTCGGAGAAGTTCTCGCCGAGCAGAGCTCCTTTGAGGTCGACGACATCGTTGCCGGCGCAGTTGCGCGCCATGTCCGATCCCTTCCACCACTCGAGTTGCATCTCCGCCAGGCGATTGAACAATCGCTGACTGATGTCTCGCGGATTGGTTTCGCCGGGGAGAATTCCGGGGATCAGGTCGGCGACGAAGCGCAGGCGGTCGCCGCTCGGCGGAGCGGCCGTCGTCGAGATCTGGCGGTCGGAGCGAAGATAGACGACGAGAAACTTGGAGGAGGGAACCTCGAGCGCGAGCTTGCCCAGGAAGTCCTTGGGGCGCTTGGGCTCGAGCCAGCCCGAGCGCGAGCGCCCGGCCTCGGGGTAGACGAACACGGCGCCGCCCTCTTTGAGCACCCACGCGCACTTGTCGAAGGCCTTCTGTCTGAAAGATTCCGCCGCGGTATCTTCTCCACCGCGGCGGAAGGGGATGCAACGGCACAGATACAGCAAGGAACGAATGAAGGCGCTTTGCACGGGACCGCCGAGCTTGTAGTAGTTCGTGTACTCGGGGGTGGACCACGGTATGCGACGGTCTTCGAGGAGGCGGCCGGTGGGGAAGATCGCCCAATAGACGAGGAAGCTGTCGATGAGGGTAAGGTGGTTCGCGGCCCAGATCACCGGGCCGTCGTGCGCGTCGAGCTTTTTCCAGATCTCGGCGCGCTTTTTGGCCAAGTCCTCGTCGAAATAGTACCCGAAATGAAACCGCGCGATCGCGGCGACCGCAAGCGACACGGGGGCCACGAGCGCGCGGCTTAAAAGCCACTGGAGGCGGAGAGTCTTGACGTCCTCCGCCTCCAGCGGCATTCTTAGGAGAGCTTCTCGGCGGTCGAAACGGCGGACTGCAGGGCCGCGCGGACATCGGCGACCTTCTTGTCCTCGATCGCGCGGCGCTTGCCGGCGGCCTCGGCGACTTCCTGCGAGACGCGCAACTTGGCGGCGGACATCTTAAGGCGCGTGCGGATCTCGGCCTCTTCGCCCCGGAGCTTGGCCAACGCGGCGGCGTCGCCGCCCGCGGACACGCCCTTGATCTTGTCGAGAGTGAGGTTCAACTCGCTCGTGAGCGCGTCGAAGCCGCCCTTGTCGTTCTGGTAGGCCTTCGCCTTGGACGCGGCGAGCTTGGCGGCGTCGCCGAGCAAGGCGTCGTAGTCCTTCGCCTGGCCCACGAGGGTCTTGAGGTTCGCGAGCGCCTCGGCGCGCTCGGCACCCGCTAGCTTCTCGGCCTTGGCGGCCATCTTCTTGAGGGCGTCGGCCATCTTCCAGCCGTCGCCGCAGGCCATCACGTACGCGAAGGACATGACCTTCTCAAGGTAAGGAGCCGAAGGCGACATATGCCCGAGGTCCATGAGCATCTTGACGGAGAGGCCGGGCGTGGCGGCCAAGGCGTCCTGGCCATCTAAGATACGAAGCTTGCCGAGCTCGCCGGCCGTCAGCTTGAACTCCGCGGAGCCCTCGGAGACCGGGGTCTTCGTGGTCATCTTCGTGAGGAACTGGCGCTCGATCGACATGGTGATGTCGGCCAAGTTGGAGGACTCGATGCCCATGCCCACGATGTGGCCGAGGTAGGGAGTGTTCGCGTCCGCGGCGGCGAAATTGGCCTCGTTGGTGGCGTACTTCTTGACGCCCGCCGTGATGCGCTTCTCCGCGTCGTCGGGAGACACCGTGTTGATGTCCACCGCTTCCACGACCGCCTGCTTTCTCATGAATGCCATGTCTTTAATTCCTCCGAGTCTCGTCTGATTCTATTACTTTCCGTCCCAGCGTTTGAAGAGGACGCACCCGTTGACGTCGCCGAAGCCGAACGAGGCCTTGATGACGTACTCGAGCTCCTTCTTCACCATCTGATGCGGGATGCTGTTGCCGATCGGAATCTGAGGGTGCACTTCCTCGGAGTTGATCGAGGGGTGCACGTAGCCGTTGACGATCTGGTCGACGACCGCGACGCACTCGAGAGCCCCTGCGGCTCCCAGCGAGTGACCAATCATTGATTTCGTGGACTGAATGAGGGGGAATTTCTCGAGCGGGAGTTCGAGCGCCTTGATCCACGAGCCGACTTCGCGCGGGTCCGCTCCGGTCGAGGTCAGATGACCGTTGATGAGCGAGATGCGCTTGGGATCGAGCTCGCCGTCCTTGATCACCTGGCGGATGCAGCGCATCACGCCGTCGGGATTGGGGAAGGTCATCGTGCCGCCGTCGCGCTGGCCGCCGGAGTTGGCGTAGGCGGCGACGACTTCGCAATGGATTTTCGCGCCGCGCTTCTGCGCGTGCTCGAGCGTCTCCAGGCGCAACACGCCCGCGCCGCCGGAGGGCACGAAGCCGCAGGCGCCGGCGCCCATGGGCTGGGAGCCTTTCTCGGGGCGGTCGTTGAACTTGGAGCAAAGAACATCGCGCATCGCGTCGAAACCCGACCAGGTTCCGGGGTGAGTGCCTTCCGCGCCGCCCGCGTACATGGATTCGGCGTAGCCCATCTGGATGTGCTTGAAGGCCTCGAAGATCGCCTCGGTGCCGGTGTTGCACGCGGAGGAGTTCGTGGTCGTCTGGCCGCCGAGACCCAGGAATTTACCGACGGCCACGGAGACCGAGCTTTCCATGATCTTGGGGACGATGTCGGTGCCCATGGGCCGCACGCCCATGCCGGGGTCCTGGTCGGCGGCGGCCGCCAACACGGGGCCGAGCTCGTCGCACATCGTGTCCATGCCGCCGATGCCGCAGCCGATGATCGCACCGGTGGCCCAGTCGACGGGCGTGTCGTTGTAGCCCTTCTTAAGATCCACTGTCACGCCCGACATGCGCGCGGCCTCGACGGCGGCCATGGTCGCGTACACCATCGCCTCGTTGAGCTTGGCGAGGTCGGGGCCGGAGAGCAGGGCCTCGGCTTCGTCGGGCCCGACGGGCGGCTTGCCTCCGATCTGGCAGGCGAACTTAAGAGCGGCCAGGTCCTCGTGGTGGGAGATCCCGGATTTTCCCGCCATGAGGGCGGCGCGGTAGTCGGCGATGCCGAGGCCGTTAGGCGCGACGGCGCCGATGCCGGTGATGACGACGCGTTTGGGGAAGCGGCTCATTTCAGTTTCTCCGAATCCTTTGGAATCCACAGCCCGGAGACGATGCCGGTGAAGCTGGCCTCGCCATCCTTAGGTCCGCCCAGAAATTTGATCTCCGCCTCGGCGACGAGCTTGCCGTCGCGAAAAAACCCGTCCTTGCCGAACTGCGCGCGGCAGACGAGCGTGTCGCCGGGGCGCACCATCTTCTTGAAAGAGCCCTTGTCCACGGAGGTGAACAGGTTGACGCTGCTGTCGAGGATCTCGGGAGCCTTCGCGCCCATCAGGTAAATCGCCCAGGCGACGACCGAGGTCTGCACCGCCATCTCCACCATCTTTACGCCGGGCACGACGGGATTGCCGGGGAAGTGGCCCGCGCAGTCCTCGTCCTTCCAGGTGTACTGGGAGACGATGTGCGTCTTGTCGATCGCGAGGATGCGGTCGATGAAGCGCATGGGCGGGCGCTGCGGGACGAGCTTCAGGACTTCGGCGGCGGTGAGGTCGCTCATTACAGCGCCATGCCTCCGTCGACGGCGATGACGGCGCCGGTGAGGTACTGGTTCTCGATGGCGTGCCAGACGGTTTCGGCGATGGCTTCCGGAGCTCCGAACGAGCCGAGCGCCACGTCCTTGGCGATGCCGGCGCGCTGGTCGTCGGGGATGCCGGCGGTCATGGCGGTTTCGATGAAGCCGGGGGCGACGGCGACGACGCGCACGCCCTTGGGGCCGAGCTCGGCGGCGAACTGGCGGGTGAGGGCTTCGAGCGCGGCTTTTGTGGCGCCGTAAACGGCGGAGCCGATGACGGCCTTCTGCGCGAGGATCGAGGAGATGTTGACGATCACGCCGGACTCGTTGCGGGCCATTTCTTTCGCGAAGTCGCGCATGAGAAACAGCGGCGCCTTCAGATTGGTGGCGACGAGCTTATCAAACGCTTCCTCGGAGACCATGAGAGCGGGCTCGTGGGGCTTGTCGATGCCGGCATTATTGATCAAAGCGTAGGGGGAACCCTTGGCGAGAACGGCGTCTAGGAGAGCTTGACGGCCTTCGGCCGTCGAAAGGTTGGCTTGAACGGCGAACGAATTGGGGATCTCGTTGACGAGCGCATCCGCCGCGGCTTTATTGCCATTGTAGTGAAGGCAAAGAATTAATTGTCCTTCGGACTTAACGGCAATG
>JAYTIP010000148.1:0-3624 GCA_043731745.1 Elusimicrobiota bacterium
CTACGACTCCGGCAACACGTGGGCTCCCGGCCGCTCGATGAAATTCGGAGACCTCAAAAATAGCGTCGGCGTGGGCCTGCGCGTGGCCCCCTCGCGCTCGGGCAGCAACAGCCCCGTTCGCATTGATATAGCCTTCCCGCTGCGCAAGCAGGGCGGCGGCTCTCGCATGTCCTTGTCGATCCTGGCCGGTCAGGCGTTTTAAAACCACCTGAATTTCCTGACAAATCCGTCATAGCCAACGACAACGGAGATCGTTACAATGTCTTGACCTGGCCGCAAGGAGACCGACATGAACCTCATTCTCAACATTCTCGTCAGCGCCGTCGCCGTCCTCGTCACCGGCAGGCTTCTAAGCGGCGTGACGGTGAGCAGCTTCGGAACAGCGATCGTCGTCGCGATCGTGCTCGGAATCGTCAACGGCGTGCTGGGACCGGTACTCGTGCTGCTGACCTTGCCGCTCAACATCCTGACGCTCGGGCTGTTCTCGTTCGTCATCATCGCAGGATTGGTCATGTTGACGGACGCGCTCGTGCCCGGCTTCAAGGTCGCGAGCTTCTGGTGGGCCTTGGCGTTCGCGTTCGTGCTCGCGCTCGTCAATTCCGTCTTCCACTCGCTGACCAAGGTATGATCATGAATCGCATCTCCTCGGTCGTCTTGCTGTCGCTCGGCGTCATTCTCCTCGCGATGGGCTATGACGCCTACCATTCCGTCGGCTCCGGGGTCTCCCGCCTTTTTACGGGCGCTCCGACCGACCGCGCGTTGCTGCTGCTCGTCGGCGGCGGCCTCTTGACCGTCTCGGGCCTCGGAGGGCTCGCCCGCGGGTCGAAATGATAGAATGGGTTTCATGAAAACCCCCTCTCTCGACAGCTTTAAAACCCGCAAAACAATTTCGGCCGGTGGCCGAAATTATGAATATTTCAGCCTGGCCGCGACCGGCTTCGACCTCTCCAAGATGCCGTTCTCGATGAAGATCTTCCTAGAGAACCTCCTGCGCCACGAAGACGGCATGGTGGTCAAGAAAGGCGACATCGAGGCGATCGCCAAGACGATCGGGACCAAGCCCGCCGAGCGCGAGGTGTTCTTCATGCCCGCGCGCGTCGTCATGCAGGACTTCACCGGCGTGCCCGCCGTCGTCGACTTGGCCGCCATGCGCGACGCCATCAAGAAGCTCGGCGGCGACGCCAAGCGCATCAATCCCTTCCAGCCCGTCGACCTCGTCATCGACCACAGCGTCCAGGTGGACTTTTTCGGCGCCGCCGACGCGTTCTTTAAAAACTCCGAGCTCGAGTTCGAGCGCAACCAGGAGCGCTACGCTTTCCTCAAGTGGGGCCAGAAGGCGTTCTCCAATTTCCGCGCCGTCCCCCCTGAGACCGGCATCGTCCACCAGGTCAACCTCGAGTATCTCGCGAAGGTCGTCTGGACCGACGGCGGCGTCGCCTACCCCGACACCGTCATCGGCACCGACAGCCACACCACGATGATCAACGGCTTGGGCGTCGTGGGCTGGGGTGTGGGCGGCATCGAGGCCGAGGCCGCGATGCTCGGCCAGGCCATGCCCATGCTCATTCCCGAGGTCGTCGGCTTCCGCCTCACGGGCAAACTCGCCGAGGGCGTCACCGCGACCGACGCGGTGCTGACCGTCACCCAGATGCTGCGCAAGAAGGGCGTCGTGGGCAAGTTCGTCGAGTTTTACGGCCCCGGCGTCGCGGGCCTCGCTCTCGCCGACCGCGCGATGATCGCGAACATGGCCCCCGAATACGGCGCCACCGTCGGCTTCTTCCCCGTCGACGGCCGCACTCTTGATTATCTGCGCGTCTCCGGACGCCCTGAAAACGACATCGCGCTTGTCGAGGCGTACTGCAAGGCCCAAGGCCTGTGGCGCGACGACAAGTCCGAGCCCTCGTTCGCCGAGACGCTCGACCTCGACCTCGGCTCGATCAAGCCCTGCGTGGCCGGTCCCAAGCGCCCCCAGGACCGCATCGAGCTCGGCAAGGTCAAGTCACAGTGGCTCACGACCGATCTTCCCGGCTTCTTGAAAGAAAAGGACAAGAAGGGAAACACGCCCGCGCCCGCCGGCACGCAAGTGCCGGTCAAGAACTACTCGCTCGGCCACGGAGCGGTGACGCTCGCCGCGATCACCTCGTGCACGAATACCTCCAACCCCGGCGTGCTCATCGCCGCGGGCCTCGTGGCACAGAAGGCCGTCGCCAAGGGCCTGAGCGTCAAGCCGTGGGTGAAGACCTCGCTCGCCCCGGGCTCGAAGGTCGTCATGGACTACCTGAAGTCCGCCGGCCTCGTCGAGTCCCTCGAGGCGCTCAAGTTCCATCTCGTCGGCTACGGCTGCACCACCTGCATCGGCAACTCCGGTCCGCTCCCCGAGGAAGTCGCGAAGGCCGTCTCCGAGAACAACCTCGTCGTCTCCGCCGTCATTTCGGGCAACCGCAACTTCGAAGGCCGGGTCAATCCGTTGGTGAAGGCCAACTATCTCGCCTCCCCGCCGCTCGTCGTCGCCTACGCGTTGGCCGGCAATGTGGATGTGGACCTGACGACCGAGCCCCTCGGTCTCGGCAAGGACGGCAAGCCGGTTTATCTCAAGGACATCTGGCCCACCAACGACGAGGTCGCCGCCGCCGTCGACAAGCATGTCACGCGCGAAACCTTCGTCCGGCAATACAAAGATGTTTTCGCCGGAGACAAGAACTGGCAGTCGCTGAGCGTCACGGCCAGCGAGGCGTACTCGTGGGATCCGAAATCCACTTATGTGCGTCTGCCGCCTTACTTTGAAGACCTCTCTCTGAAGCCCCGAGCCCTCAACGACATCAAGGGTGCTCGTGCCTTGGCCGTTTTTGGAGATTCCGTCACGACGGACCATATTTCGCCGGCCGGGAACATCGCGAAAGAATCCCCCGCGGCGAAATATCTTGAGAGCCAGGGCGTGAAGCCCTCGGACTTCAACAGCTACGGCGCGCGCCGCGGCAACCACGAGGTCATGATGCGCGGCACCTTCGCCAACATCCGGATCAAGAACCTCATGCTCAAGGACGTGACGGGCGGCTACACGATGCACATCCCGTCCAAGCAGCAAATGGCGATCTGGGACGCGGCCGAGAAGTACCAGGCCGACAAAACCCCGCTGATCGTCATCGCGGGCAAGGAGTACGGCACCGGCTCATCCCGCGACTGGGCGGCGAAGGGCCCCGCGCTCCAAGGCGTGAAGGCCGCGATCGCGCAGAGCTTCGAGCGCATCCATCGCTCGAACTTGGTCGGCATGGGCGTGCTGCCCTTGCAGTTTAAAGACGGAGATTCCGCCGCGAGTCTCGGCCTGACCGGCTACGAAACCTTCGAGATCGTCGGCCTGCCGACGGTCAAGCCCCGCGCGCCGCTGACGGTCCGCGCCAAGAGCGACGACGGTAAGGTCATCGAGTTCACGGCGATATGCCGCATCGATACTCCGATCGAGCTCGAGTACTACCGCTACGGCGGCGTCCTGCGCTTCGTGCTCGGCCAGATGTTGGCGGGCACCGGCAAGACTCCCGTCGCGGCGTAATTTGCGTTTCCGTTCATTTCACTGACGCGGAGTCAGTGAAATGACTGGAGAGTCCAATAGCGTTTCCAGTCATTTCA
>JAYTIP010000149.1:0-11522 GCA_043731745.1 Elusimicrobiota bacterium
TGTCGGATTGCGAGCTGCGCGTTTACCGGAAGTTGGTGGAATTTGGCCGCACTTGGCGCACCGGCCAGAGGCTTAGCGCCGATGTGATTCGTGCGACGGTGACGCCGCCGAGCACTTTCAGGGGAGGTGCGCCCACCTCTCCTGGTCGGGAACAGCATCCCAACGAAAGCCATGATCGGGCGCTGGACGGAGCGCATCGGGTCGTGCCCGGACTGTAGGGCGGTCTTTACGATGTCTTGAGCTGGTGAATGGGACAAAAAAGAAGGCGGGCCCTCGAAAGAGAGCCCGCCTTTTCTTTTGCGTCCGGAGAGAACTAGCTGTTGCCGGCGGCGGCCACGGAGGTGCCGGCGGGGGGAAGGACCGCGGCTTCCTTGGCGTACTGGGTCATCTCAGCCTTGAAGCCGGCGGCGCCCTGCTCGTTGGTGATGAGGTGCCACACGTTGTTTTCGAACGCTGCGGCCGCGCGCAAGGTGCCCGTTTTATCGGTCAAGTAGCTGCGGGAGGTGGTGGGCGTCAGGTAGACCGTGATGTAAATGTCTTTGTTGTTCGGATCCGCGGGGATTGAGAAAAAATGGCCGTCGATATCCGATCCGACGCTCTTGATCACCAACACCGCCGTACCGTCGCAACGGCCGAAAATCTTGCAGATATCGCCCGAAAGAACGCCGTTTTTAGGAATATCTCGACCGTACTTGATGATACGACCCATGAGTTCTTCGCTGATGACCGGATCGTTGGCGGGAGCGGCTTTCAGCGTCACGGGGACAACGACCGGCGCGGCGGAAACCCAGCCAGCGGTGTCCAGACGGCCGATGGCCTTGTCGAAAGCGGCCTGCGCGGTCGCGGGATCGAAGGGAGTAGCGAGGATGCTGCGGCCGATGGGTGCCACGCTCGAAAAGAGCATGGTGGAAAGGTAGGCGGAGGTCAGAATAGTCGTCACGCGTCGCGTCTTCATCCTTTAAGTCTCCTTGCCGGTCGGCGTCCGGTCCATCAAATTGTATCGGCCTCTGAATCTCTCTTCCTGGGGCATGCGTCCCACTCGGACCCGGTATATGGCCTAGGTCCGATTGCGCCTTGGGGCCTAGATCATTAAAGGATAGTTAATCGCGCCTTGACAGTATTAGGGGCTGGGGCTACACTCCGGTCACCCTTCTATGCGCTACCTGTTGCTCGCTCTTCTCGCTCTCCTCGTCGTAGTTCCTGCAAATGCCGTCAAAACCGCGGCATCCATCGTTGGTAACGCAGGGGCCCAAGATTGCGCGACCCCCCAGATCAAGAACTCTCAAGGCGCGTGCGTCGATCCTAAGGACCCCAGCTTAGCCGTCAGCGAAGCCCCGGGCACAATCGCCACCCAATTGGCGGGAGGGGCGAATGCGGGGGCCAACGCCGTACTACAAACTGCCAAGGATGTCATTAATAGCCGCACGGTCTCGGACGATCCGGCCCTAGAGAAAACCACAAATATCGCTCAGGACCCCATTAATCTTGACGGGACCCAAACCAACCTAACCACCCCGCCCGTCACGAAATTAAACGAGCGCGCCACGACGGTCACCTTCAAACCCGCCAAGACAGAGACCGCCCAGCGCGACCGTGAAGAAGTCGCCAAAATCATCGAGAAGAGCCCGGCCGACGCCCACATGTACGCCGTCGAGGCGCTCAAGCGCAGCCCCGACGACCCCGCTTTGCAGGCGATGGCGAAGTTCACCGAGCCGACGCAGAAAGCCGTCGAGTCGAAGACCGTCAAGAGCCGCATCGCCGAGCTCATGGCGGGCACGCGTAAAGAGGAAGCGGCGGGCACCAGCATTCTGGCCTCCCCGATCTCCTTCGGCGCGGTCGGAGCCCCCGGACGCGGCGCCGCCGCCTTGCCGGCCGGCGCGGGCGCTTTGCCCGGAGGATCGTCCCCGGCGGCGCTGGCGCGCGAGAATCCCGTCAACCGCGCGGCCTTCGCCAAGATCCAGATCAAGGACTACGCGGGCGCCGAGACCATGATGGACCGGCGCATCGCCGAGGCCCCGACGGACGGCAGCGCGTTTCGAGTCCGCTCGCTGGCGCGGCGCTACCAGAAGCGCTACGGCGACTCCGCCGACGACGCCAAGCGCGCCGTCGAGCTGAACTCCAACGACACCCGCTCTTTGCACCTTCTGTCGCGCGACTACACCGACCTGGGCCGCCCCAAAGAGGCGCTGGCCGAGGCGGACCGCGCGCTCACGCTTAACCCCCGCGATCCGGACTCGTACTACACGCGCGCCGTGGCCAACCACGCGCTCGGTAAGACCGAAGACGAGATCGCCGATTTGGCGCGCGCCGCCGCGCTCGACGCGCAGTTCGACGGGCTGTACCGCGAGGCGCTGTCCACGCGCGACGGCGGGGCTCCGGCGCCCAAGTCCGGCCGTTCGTGGCCGGTGTGGCTGGGTGCGATCGGCACGGCGTTGTTTTTCTTCTCATTCGCGCTGTTTCGTAAGCGCGGCGACTCGTCGGTGCGCGTCGCCCTGCGCCGCGAGGACCACGAGGGCTTCGTCGCCGCCGCGCCGCGCTTGGACGCGGTGCCCAAGGGCTTTCGCGTGGTCAAGACGCTCGGACAAGGCGGCATGGGCGTCGTCTACGAGGCGGTGGACCTCGGGTTGCAGCGCACGGTCGCTCTTAAGAAACTGCGCTCCGAGATCGCCGACAACCCGCGCGAGCGCGGACGCTTTATAAAGGAGGCGCGCACGGTCGCGGCGCTTCATCACGCGAACATCGTCGAGATCCACTCGATTCACGAGGATGGCGAAGGCCTGTTCTTAGTATTCGAGCGCGTGCCGGGCGTGACCTTGCACGAGAAGCTCGGGGGCGGGGCGTTGTCGCACGCCGACGCCGCGTCGTATCTCAAACAGATCGCGTCCGCGCTCGATTACGCGCACGGCCAGGGCGTGGTGCACCAGGATTTGAAGCCCGGCAATGTGATGATCCACGGCAATCTGGCGAAGGTCATGGACTTCGGCATCGCGCGACGCGTGCAGGAGACTTTGTCGACGATGTCGAAGATCGAAGTTTCAGGAACGCCCGCCTACATGTCGCCCGAGCAGGAACAGGGTGTCGTGACGCCGTCGGCGGATGTGTTCGCCTTGGGCGCGTGCGCCTACGAGACCTTGACCGGCTCGCTTCCCTTTCCGACTGGCGGGCTGATGCTCAAGGCTCAGAAAATGTACCGCAAGCCCTCCGAAGCGAAGCCGGGCCTGAGCGCGGGCGTGGACGCGGCCATAGGCCGCGCCTTAGAGCCGCGGCCCGAGGATCGCTGGCCCTCGGCGAGTTCCTTCGTCGACTCCCTCACTCGCGCGCTGTCCTAGGTCCTATGACTGGACGCGCTCGTCCCTTCCTGCCCAGGGGTGCCCACGGCGCGCATGCTAATCTGAGAGCGGTGATCCATTCTATCGAGCTGCTGGCGCTGTTGCTGCCGGCGGCGTGCTCCTCGGCGCAGGTCGTCCCGGTCCGCGTGTCGGCGCCCGTCGGCGCAGCCGTGGCCTTCCCGATGAGCGGCTCCGGAGTTGCGCGACAGGATCCGCCCCTGCTGGCGCCGTCGCTGTCGAGCCTGAGTGCAGCGCCGTCCGCGACTCCCGCGCCGCAGTTCGCCTCGTCGGCGCTTCCCGCGGCGCTCGTGCCCAACGCGTTGCCGAAGAAGGCCGCCGACTTCGGCAAAGCCGACGAGAAGTTCCTCGACGAGGTCCAGCATAAGGCGTTTCTCTATTTCTGGGAGCAGACCGACCCGGTCACCGGGCTGACGAAGGACCGCGCGGGCAACTTCGCCGAGGGTGACCGCGGGATCGCGTCGATGGCGGCCACCGGCTTCGGTTTGACGGCGCTGACGATCGGGCAGGAGCGTGGTTGGATCAGCCGCGAGCAGGCGTACGGGCGCGCGCTGACGACTTTGCGGCAGTTGCGCGATCGCCAGGCCCACGAGCACGGCTGGTTTCACCACTTCGTCGACGCCGCGACCGGGATGCCGCTGGCGTCCTCGGAGGTGTCGTCGATCGACACGGCGCTGCTCCTGGCCGGGGCGCTGACGGCCGGGCGTCATTTCGCGGGGACCGAGGTGGACCGGCTCGCGCGCGAGATTTATGAGCGCGTGGACTTTCCCTGGATGATGACCGACGGCGGCGCCAAGCCCGAGTCGCGCACCTTGTCGATGGGCTGGACGCCGAAGGGCTTCATCGCCGCGCGCTGGGACGACTACAGCGAGCACCAGATTCTCTACCTGCTTGGTCTCGGCTCGCCGACGCATCCGTTGCCCGCCGCCGCGTGGCGCGCGTGGAAGCGCCCGGATCACGGCCCGCTGACGCAGGCGTCGGGCCCGCTGTTTACGCACCAGTACTCCCAGCTGTGGCTTGATCTGCGCGGCTGGAACGACAAAGGGCAGGACTACTTCGCCAACTCGGTGGAGGCCACGCTCGCGCACCGCGCGGCGGCGATCGCCGAGGCGAAGGCGCACAAGACCTACGGCCCGAACTGCTGGGGCTGGACCGCCTGCGACGGGCCCGAGGGCTACAAGGCGTACGGCGACTACCCCGGCGCGCCGCAGCACGACGGGACGGTGGCACCCTCCGCGGCGGGCGGCTCCATGGCCTTCACGCCCGAGCTGTCGCTCGCGGCCCTGCGCTACATGAAGGAGACCTACGGCGACCGGATCTGGGGGCGCTACGGATTCTCGGACGCCTTCAACGCCGATCCGCGCTGGAAGGAGCGCTTCAACGCGGGGGACCTCTGGCGCTCGCCCGACGCCCTCGGCATCGATCAAGGAGCGATCCTGCTCGCCATCGAGAACGCCCGCAACGGCGGCGTCTGGGGCAAGTTCATGGCGACCGACCACGCCCGGCGCGCGTTCGAGACTATCGCGCGCTGATGAGGTAAAATAGCCGCATGGCTTTCCCCACGACGAGACCCCGACGCCTTCGCTCCAGCCCCGCCCTTCGCGCCCTGATCCGCGAGACCGAGATTTCCGCCAAGGACTTCGTGCTCCCTCTGTTCGTGCGCCCCGGCAAAGGAGAAAAGCGGCCGATTTCGTCGATGCCCGGACATTTTCAGTACTCGGTCGACACCGTCGTGAAGGCCGCCGACGAGGCCGTGCGAGTCGGCGTACCGGCCTTGATCTTGTTCGGCATCCCCGACAAGAAGGACGGCCAGGCCTCCGGCGCCTATTCCGACAGCGGCATCGTGCAGCGCGCCGCGAAGGCCATCAAGGACAAGCACCCCAATCTGCTCCTCATCGCCGACCTCTGCTTCTGCGAGTACACCGATCACGGACACTGCGGCGTCGTCAAAGCCGGCAAGGTGCTCAACGATCCGACCTTGCGCCTCGCGGCCAAGACCGCCGTGTCCCAGGCGAAGGCCGGCTTTGATGTCATCGCGCCCTCGGGCATGATGGACGGCCAGGTCGGCGCGATCCGCGCGGCGCTCGACGGCGCCGGTTATCAGGACACCCCGATCTTAGCCTACGCGGCCAAGTACGCGAGCGCCTACTACGGCCCGTTTCGCGAGGCGGCGGAAAGCCCGCCCAGCTTCGGCGACCGATCCGGCTACCAGATGGACCCGGCCAACTTCGACGAGGCGATGCGCGAGGTCGCGCTCGATGTGGAAGAGGGGGCCGACATGGTGATGGTCAAGCCCGCGTTGCCCTACCTCGATGTGCTCAAGGCGGTCAAGACGCGCTTCGGCCTGCCCACCTCGGCGTACCAGGTGTCGGGCGAGTTCGCGATGTTCAAGGCCGCGGCCGCGAAGGGCTGGGTCGACGAGAAGAAGATCGCGCTCGAGTCCCTCACCAGCATCAAGCGCGCCGGCGCCGATTTCATTTTGACCTACTACGCCTTGGAGGCCGCAAAATGGCTCGCGTGATGAAGCCCAAGCCGGCGAATTTAAAGAAGCTGTTCGCGCGCGCGCGCAAGTCGCTCGTGGGCGGCGTGAACTCGCCGGTGCGGGCGTTTAAGTCCGTGGGCGGCACGCCGCTGTTCGTGCGCTCGGGCTCGGGCGCGTGGATCAAGGGCGCGGACGGCAAGTCCTACATCGACTTCTGCCTCTCGTGGGGCCCTCTCATGTTCGGCCACTCGCGGCGCGAGATCGTGGCGGCGGCGACGACGGCGCTCGGCCACGGGTCGACCTTCGGCGCGGCGACGGAAGGCGAGGTGATTCTCGCCGAGAAGATCAAGGAAGCGTTTCCTTCGATCGAGCTTCTTCGGATGACGAGCTCCGGTACGGAAGCGGGCATGAGCGCCGCCCGCGCGGCGCGCGCGTTCACCAAGCGCGACCTGATCATCAAGTTCGCGGGCTGCTACCACGGGCACTTCGACAGCCTGCTCGTGGCCGCCGGCTCGGGTGCCACCACGCTCGGCATTCCCGACTCGGCCGGCGTGCCCAAGGCCTTCGCGGCGACGACGATCGTGGTTCCCTTCAACGACCTCAAGGCCGTCGAGAACGCGTTCAAGAAGAACAAAGGCAAGATCGCGGCGATTTTCGTCGAGCCCATTCCCGCCAACATGGGCGTCGTTTTCCCGCACGACGGATTCTTGGAAGGGTTGCGTAAGATCACCAAGCGCGAGAAAGCGCTCCTGATTTTCGACGAGGTCATCACCGGCTTCCGCGTGGCCTACGGCGGCGTGCAGACGCTCGAGGGCATCAAGCCCGACCTGACCGTGCTCGGCAAGATCATCGGCGGCGGTCTGCCCATGGGCGCTTACGGCGGGCGCAAGGATGTGATGTCGATGATGGCACCCGAGGGCCCGGCGTACCAGGCCGGAACGCTCTCAGGCAATCCGGTCGCGGTCGCGGCCGGCACGGCTATGCTCGATCTGCTCAAGAACGAGAACCCTTATCCTCGTATGCAACAGCTCGCGGAGTATTACTGCGAAGGCTTGCGCGGCGCGGCGATCGCGGCGGGCGTGCCGCTGCGCATCCAGTCCTTCGGCTCGATGTTCACGCCGTTCTTCGTCGAGACTCAGGGCGAGCCGATCTGCGACTACACGGGCGCCATGAAGGCCGACAAGAAGGCGTACGGTCGGTACTTCCAGGGGATGCTCAAGCGCGGCGTGTACCTGCCGCCGGCGCAGTGGGAAGCGGCGTTCGTCTCCTACGCGCACACCGACCGGGAGCTCGACTTCGCGCTCGCGGCTTCGCTCGGCGCGCTGAAGGCGCTTTAGGGCCTAGGCGACTTCGGGTCCAAAGACACTGGTGACCGCGACGAGCGGACGATACACTGACTTTTACGCATCTGTAGCCCGGGGAATTGGCCCTGGGGCATCCACGACCCGACCTTAATCGGGTGAGACCAGAGGCCTGCGGCGCTTTGACGCCCAGGTTTCTGGTTTTTCATTTAATGGGGGCATGTTAAATGACGTGGACTTTGGCAGGGCTGATTATCTCCGTAGGCATGACCGCCTATTTGTTGGGGCGCAGGAAAGTGCTCCTCATTTGCGGGACCGCGGCTGGGGTGGCGCTGTTCACCTGGCTTTGCGTGTTGGCCTACCGCGCGACCCACCATCAGCCTGAGCGTCCCTTGGAGCTCACCCTCCAGCTCGCGCGACGGCAGTGGGGAATCGATGAGGAACCCTGGTATCTGCTGCAGATCAAGAATGTCGGCTATCAAAAGGTAACCGTCCCGGACAACTTCTGGGTCAAGCAAGTTCAGCTCGAGCAGAACAGCCAATCCAAGGAATACACCTATTTCGAGGTGGTGGATCCTGATGGAAGGCTGATGAAATTCTCCGCAGAGTGGGGACAACATGGCGAGTTCTTTTTTTGGGTCAACGATTGCGGTGGAAAAATTTGCGAATACGATAATAATGGGCACCATTTCTACTTCGAGTTGAAGCGTGGACAGGTTCTTACCGCCACGCCGTCCGTCGTGGCTCCCTTGAGAAAACAAGACGGCTTGGGCCTCAATGATGCCCGCATTCGCCCGGGTTCGACCAAGGCCGAACAGGAGGCTTATAAAAAGCTTTGGCGCATCCACCAAGATGAGATGGAAATTATGTCGGGTGCGAGACATCGTTCGGGCGCCTATGAACCCCCGGAAAAGCCGCTTTATCCCGGCTATCGTGTTTTGGAAGGTTACGCATTCAAAAAAATAGGCCGTTATCGGATGAAAGCCATCTATGAGCCGACCTCTCGCGAATTTGTGGAAGGGCGGATGCGTAAGGGGGAGTTGCCTCTCTATGGAGGCCTTCCTGAGGGGACGAAGATATTTCGTTACGAATCTAATGAAGTCGAGTTCGAGGTGGTGCCGTGAGGGCGACGTTGGCTTTTCTGCTCCTGGCGACCCCCGCATTATCTGCGCTCGGAGCTCCAGATCAAGCTACCATCGATCGAATTCAAACCATTCTCGATTCGCGTGAAGCCGCTAGCAAGAGCGCCGAGAAGTTGAGGGTTGCGGTCGGTAAGATAGAAACCGATATCGGACTTCGAGATGCATCCGGGCGACTGCAGCCGGTAGACGATTTGGGAGCTGTAGTTTATGCTCGGAGACTTTTGGGCTTGGGGGCTAATATGTACGAAGAGTATTCGCACTTAACGAGCGAATACAAGCAGTCGCAGGAAAAACTTCAAGCGCTCTCAGCGCAGGCCATTCAAGAAGCGCTGGACGCATACCATGTCGTCCCGTCAAAGTCATCCGGACAGATTGTTTCGGGCCCGCCCATAGCTAAAACGGATGATATGGACGACTCTTATCGGCAAAGGCCGTGATCCGTATAAGAAATCACAGCAGGGCGGTTTCGCAGGGGGATACAAGCGGGCTTGGCTGGAGGATGGGGAAATCGACGTGGTCAATGATATCCTCGCCCGGGCCAAGTCGATTCGAGAGCGCGAGCAGGATGCGCAACTGAGTCGAGCCGTCGCCGATCTCGCCGAGCGATCATGCGACACCCCCGGAAGCGTCTCGCAGGCCGAGTTGAATGCCTTGCCTCGTCCGCACGACGCCGATTACGTCGATCGGAACCCGCTTCCGACCGATCCCCGACCTTGCGTCATGAATGCGTATCTCTATCTCGGCCGAGGCGGCGTAAGCGCCGGCTCGCTCGAGAGCATGACCACGCCGCCCGCGGCGCCGATTGATCTGGTGTCTCCACCCCCGCCACCCCCTGTGCCTCAGGTAGAACCCCCGGCTCCGTTGGCGAGCGCCTTGCCGCTATTTAAAAAATTCGCGACGGCTGCGTGCTTGTCGCCCGAGAAGGCCTGGATGGACCCCGGCTATTTATAGCCAATACGATTGTTCGAATCGGAAGCGCGATGATGTGGTCGCCGCCGACCTCAAGGTGGGGATGACCGATTGCCAGCGGAGCTTGTTTCAAGGCGTGATCGACGCGATTCGTTCCGGGCGGGCAGACGGCATCAACCGCAACTGGATTCGACGAATGGTCGCCGTCAGTAACTCGGCACCCGCACTTCAGCCCGGTTCATCGTCTGGTTCACCGGATGAACACAAAGGCCCGAATCACGACGAGGCGCGGGATCGGATCAGGTGGCCGACGCTTCCGCGTTGAGCGCGATTATTCCCTGCGCCGGCCCGTCAGGCGCAGCAGGCTCAGGAACAGGTTGATGAAGTCGAGGTAAAGCGTCAGCGCGCCCGCGATGGCGAGCCGACCGTCGCCCTCGCCCTCGGCGCTCATGGCCTTGAGCTTTTGCGTGTCGTAGGCGGTGAGCCCCGTGAAGATGATCACGCTCATGATCGACAGCGCCCACGAGATCGCCGGGCTCTGGATGAACCAGTTCACGAGCGAGGCCAGGATCACGCCGAGCAGGCCCATGAACATGAAGTTGCCGATGGAAGTCAGGTCGGTCTTGGTGATCGTACCGTAGGCGCTCATCGCGCCGAACAGACCCGCGGTGATGAAGAAGGTCGAGGCGATCGAGTCGCGGGTGTAGATCAGGAAGATCACCGACATCGTCACGCCGGTCAGCGCCGAGTAAAAAATGAACGCGGCGCGAGCGGTGCCGACTTCCATCGTGCGCACCCAGCCCGACAGGTAGATGACCAGGCCGAACTGCGCGATCATCAGGCCGTAGAAGAGGATCTTGTTCTGAACGAGCGCCATGATCATGTGCGGATCGGAGGCCATGAACAGGCCGCAGGCGCCGGTGACGGCCAAGCCCACGCTCATCCACGCGTAGACCTTCTGGATGAAGGAGCGGGTCGAGATGTCGGCGGGGGAGGAAAGACCGGGGGGGTTGTAGCTCATGCCTATAGTGTAAGCGCCCCGGAGCCCGTCGTCAAGCGGCCTTGACAGCGCCAGTTACCGGGGTTACACTGCGCAAGACGGCGGAGGACCCCTCTATGTTCGCCCCTCGACTCCTGTTGTTCCTGGCCTTGGCGGCCGTGCCTTTGGCCGCCCAACCCGTCTCTCCCGACGACACCGAAACCGCTCCTAAGACCTTGCCCAAGGCTATGAGCGTCGTCGGAGACAACGAGAAGCCTGCGGTCGTGGTCTCGCTCGAGTACCAGGGCTCGCTCAAGAAGGTCGGCTGGAAGACGCAGAAGGACGGCAGCCTCGAGCGCATCGAGGGCGGACCCGAGAAGGGCTTGATCCCCGTCTCCTATCTTGAGAAGGCCCGGCTCAAGTGGCGCGACGGCGCGCTGATGTACGACGCGACGCCGTACAAGGTGGAGGAGGAGGTGCTGGGGCCCATGCTCCGTGGCCTGACTTCATTCACCGACGCGGCGCGCACGCCGGCCAAGGAGGCCGGCATCAAGCTGGCGGCCTGGGGCCTGCCGCCGTCAGTCGACGGCAAACGCCTCTACGATACTGACGGCGACGCGACCTATTACGGCATGATGCTGCAGTCGCTGTTGGCCAACAAGCCCTCGCAGGTGGCCACGCTCGGCGTCCAGCGCATGTCTCAAGTTCTCGACTTGCTCGATCACGCCTACGGCCAGGCGTTCTTCAAGCAGCGGCCCGACATCGCGCAGACGGACCTCGACCGCGCGAGGCTTTTGCTCTTTTACCCGGCCCGGCCCGGGGAGGTGCCGCTCTTTCCCAACGGCGCGAAGGCCAAGCCCGATCCGGTCGCGATGCTCGGCGATTACAAGAAGCAGCTCGAGGCCGACATCGCCGCGGCGACGAAGGCGGGCGACGAGGTCCGGCGCAAGGACTCCGCGCAGTCGCTCGCCGTGCTCAACCAGCTCGAGAAGGAGCGCTCTCATAAATATCTGGATCTGACGCAGGTGCCGTTGCCCGCCGACAAGGAGAAGGCCAAAGACGGGCCCGGATTCGACGGCCACGGCATGCATGCGAGCGGCGCGGAGAAGAAGGAGGAGCCTTACGCCGAACTCGCCACCGGCTTGCCGGGCCTGCTCAAGTCGCTCGATCGCGTCGGCGGTAAGCCGCTGTCGAGCGAGCAGCAGGAGAACCTGATCAAGTCCTTCCCGATGGGCGATTTGGTCTGGCGCATGGGCGCGCAGGATTTGTGGAAGCAGGGCCTGACGGGCAAGGGCGTCAAGGTCGCGGTCATCGACGGCGGCGTCGGCGAGAACCCCGAGCTCGCGAGCGCGGTCAAGGGCC
>JAYTIP010000150.1:0-7341 GCA_043731745.1 Elusimicrobiota bacterium
CATCCGCGTCGACGCCGACGGCCTGCTGGCCCAGGGACAGGACGGCTACCAGCTCACCTGGATGGACGCCAAGGTCCAGGATTGGGTCGTCACGCCGCGGCGCGGCAAAACCGTCGAGATCAACGCGTTGTGGTACAACGCCCTGCGTCTGATGGAGGCCTGGTCGTCGAAGGCGCAGGGCGGGGGAACGCCGGCCGAGTACGCGGCCCTCGCCGAAAAAAACCGGACCTCGTTCAATGCCCGTTTTTGGTCCGAGACCGCGGGCTGCCTATACGACCTGGTCGACGGCGACGACGAGGAAAGGGACTGCGTCCGCCCGAATCAACTTCTGGCTTTCTCGTTGCCCCACCCGGTTCTCGACGAGACGCGCTGGAAGGCGGTGCTCGAGACCGTCGAGCGCGAGCTCCTCACCCCCGTCGGTCTGCGCACTTTGTCGCGCGCCTCGCCCAAGTACAAGCCGCGCTACGACGGCGACTTGCGCGCGCGCGACGCGGCCTACCATCAAGGCACGGCGTGGGCCTGGCTGATCGGGCCGTACATCGACGCGCGGCTGAAGGTCAGGCCGGGCGACACCGCCGGCGCGCGCGCCTGCCTCGACGGGCTGATCCGCCACATGCGCGAGGCGTGCATCGGTTCGATCAGCGAGATCTTCGACGCGGAGGCGCCGTTCACCCCGCGCGGCTGCGTCGCTCAGGCGTGGAGCGTCGCGGAGGTTCTGCGCGCGTGGTCGCTGCTCCAATAAACCGGCGTCAGCCGCCCTTGCCGTTGGGAACGGCCGGCAACTCGGGCCCGTGCGCCTTCGCCGCCTCGCGGATGAGCGCCTCGTTGGGAATCGTTCCGTCGACGGTCATGTCGCCGAGCAGAACATGGAGCATCGCCGTCGGCACATCCTTCGGCTGACTGTAGAGGGTCGTGGGCACGACGAGCAACGCCGCGTAGGCGGCGCCCGCGGCCTCGCCGAGGGACTTGATCAGTCCCTGCCGCACTTTCCAGGTAAATCCCATGAAGGCCTCGCCCTGCGCGTGCGGATCGGGGTCCTTGGGATCGAGCACGGTGTCGTTCTCCCCGGTGCGGATGAAGTTGGGCTTGCCCGGGCGCGGGGTGACGAAGAAGCCCTCGCCGATGACGGGGTTGCCGCGCATGAACATCGAGACGGTGTCGGCGATCGCCTCGTTCACGCCGCCGTCCATGACCGGGTCCATCACGAAGGCCACGAATCGGAACGCGTCGGAAGCGGCCTGCTTCGCGGTCAGCGCGATCTGCGACAGGATTTGCACCGCGCGGTGCGTGCTCTCGTGGTAGATGATCGAGGGCTGGGCGGTGTTCTCGAAGGACATCGTGACGACCTTGCCCTTCTTGTCCTTGCCCTTGACGGTCGCGGCCGCCTGGAGATTGAGGCTGTCGTCGGCGGGGCTGTAGTAGGCGTTGCCGGGCAAGTCGTGGCGGTTGGCCTTCACGCCGCCGCGCAGAGGAGCCAAAATGCGCTCGTCGCTCACGCCGGCACCGTTCTTGAGCCAGTCCACCTGCTTTGAGTAGTAAACGTAGCCGTTGACCTCGGCGGCCAACTCCTCGGATTCGCCGGTCGCATTGAGCGTCGCGCGAACGGGCGAGCCGGGCGTCGCCGTGAGGGTGACGGAAACGGGGCCGTTCTTCGCGGCGTCCTCGTCGGTGGTGTTCGCGTAGGAGCCGTTGAGCGCGATCGTGAGCTTGACCGGTTTGGAGCCGGAGCCCGGGACGGTGAAGGTGCCGTCGGCGGCGGTCGTCGCGACGACCTTCCCGTTTTCATCGAGAACATTGGCGAAGGGGAGCGGCATCGCGGCGATCGGACCGTGGTCGCTGCCCGCCTGGTTTAAGGTGGTGCCGCGCGCCATGACCGCGCCGGAGACGCCGGAGGCGATCGGGCCGCCGTCGCGCAGGAGCTGCTCGGCGCTCCACGCGAAGGCCTCGCCGGATTTAACATCGACGGCGACGATGATGGGCCGGCCTTTGAGATCGGCGGCGCGGTAGAGATTGAGCGCGCGCCAGGTGCCGTCGACGTTGGTGAGCTGGCGCGTGAGATAGACGGGAGCCTTGGGCTCGGCGGCGCGGCCGACGGCCGCGCGGATCATGTCCCAGGCCTTGGCGAGAATCTTGCGCAATTGTCCGGGCATGGGGTCGGCCGGGGACTCCATGCGCTTGGCGGCCATCGCGAGCATCTGGGCGTCGGTGAAGTTGACCGTCATGACGTCGGGCGAGACGCCGGGATACAGACGGCCCTCGGTCGCCATCAAGGTGGGCTTGCCGTCGGCGAGGATTTTGATGACGAAGGTCAGGCTGCCGCCGTCGACGAGAAGGTAGTAGGGCGTCCCGTCTTTATCGACGCCCTTCTTCCACTGGCGGAAAATCGCGTAGTAGGTGTCGGCCTGGTTGCGCTCCTTCGAGCCGGGCATGAACTGGACGTGGACCTTGGCCATGTCCTCGCTCGTCGCGCCGTACTTCGAGGGGTTGGAGTCGACGAGCGCGCGCAGAGCCTTCTCGATCGAGGCGGCGTCGCGCGGGTCAGCGTCGAGTTTGGTCGGGGTCGAGCCCAGGGCGGTCAGGTCCTTGTTGAGGTGGAAGTGGCTGACGCGGACCGAGCCCTTCTCGGTGGGGCGGGGCTTGGCGTCGAGGCGCACGCCCGGCTTGAGGTCGTACTCCGAGCTCGGCGGAGCGATCATCGTCTGCGCGAAGGCGGGCGTGATGTCGGATTCGGCGGAGCGGCCGCCGTCGAACAAAGCGGTGACGGTCTTGGAAATTCCGGTGGTGACGGCGGTCGCCAAGGTCGCGACGGCTGACTTCGGCTTCTCCCCGGCTTGAGCGATGGGCGCCACGGGCGAGACGGTCAACGGGATCGGAGCGGCGACGAGAGGAACGGCGGATATTGGAAGCGCGGCGGCGGCGAGAGTGGGCACGGGTGCGGCTGCGAGAGAAGGCGCGGCGAGCGTCGGGGCGAGGCTCATCGCGGAAGGCAAAGACCCGGGAAGAAGAGTGGGAGCGGAGTTGAAGGACGCGGGCGCCATTCCCAGAGGAGACACCTCGACGGGGGAGACCTTGATTTGAGCTTGAGCGGGAGCAACGCCGATCAACGCGGAGGAAACGAGGACGGCCAGGAATTTGGACGCGCGCGGTCGCAACTCTCTCATGCGGATATTATGAGGAAAACCCGAAAGGCGCGCCTGGGGCGTTGGGTCCTTTCAGGGGGCGCGAAGGCCTAGGGGAGCCTGGGTCCGGTCAGGCGAGCTCGACCCAGACGCGTTCGCAGGCTTTGCAGACGAAGCCCCCGACCGTGTCTCGGTAAAGCACATGCTTGAGCGAGGGGCAGAGCTTGTCGCCGGTTTCCAGAGGCTCGAGCTCCTCGCCGCAGCGCGCGCATTTTCCCGACGGGAAGGTGAGCGGATCGCGGCACTCCGGGCAGAACGAGCGGGCGGCGGGCGAGTGTTCCTTCACCGGCGCCGGCGGCGCGTCGACCGCCAGGATCGCGTAGCCGCAGCCGGTGCAGGGTTTGCGTAAAGTGACGCCGGGAGCCTCGCAGTTCGGGCAGGGCAGGAGCTCGTCGAGCTCGGATTTAGCCTCGGGGCGAGCCTCGTTGGGCGCGGCGCCGATCGACTGCATGTAGGCCTCGATGAGCGCGACGGCTTCCTGCTCGCGCTCGGGCTGGACGACGATGCGGATCTCGAAGGGGATTTCGGCCTCGACCAGACGCCCCGCCACGGCCGGAGTTTCGTCGGGCTGGGAGGTGCGAAAGACGATCGGGTCGGCCTGTTCGTCGCTCAAGGGAGGATGATCTTCGAGGGCGGCGGCTCGACGGCGACGACCTCGATGTCGAAGTCGAGCGTCTTGCCCGCGAGCGGGTGGTTGAGGTCGAGCTTCACGATCGCGTCCCCGATTTCCTTCACGATCGCGCGGAAATCGCCCTCGGGGCCGGAGGCGCGCACGGTGGCGCCGACCTTGAGGTCGGGCATCTGCGCGAAGGCGTCGCGGGGTGCGGCGATGATCATGCCGGGATCGGTTTCGCCGTAGCCTTCCTTGGCGGGGATGGTCAGCTTTTTCTTGTCGCCGGGCGCCGCGCCTTCGAGGCCGGCTTCGACGCCGGGGACGAGCATGCCCTGGCCGTGCTGGTACTCGAGGGGCTCGCGGCCGGCGGAGCTGTCGACGATGTCGCCGTCGACCTTCAGAGTGTAGTGGATCTTGACCTTGGAACCGGATGCGATCATAAGGAGCTCCTGGAATGCGGCGTGAGGCCTCACTGGCCTTCCGGACCTTTCGCGGCGGGGAGGGATTTTTTCAGCTCGTCGAGGCGCTTGCGCGCGCCGTCCAACTGCTCCTCGACCGAGGCGAGGAATTTTTTCGCGTAATGGCCCTGGATGTCGTCGGCCTTGTAGTACGGGATCTCGAACTTCAGGCTTTCGGCCGTCTGGACGAGGCCCGCGGCCAGGCGCTCGAGATACTCTGCGAGCTTGACGGGATCGGTGGGCTCCATGAGGCATTCTCCCACATACGCGGCCCGTCGTCAATCCGGGGGCTACTTGCCGAGCTTGTAGGAGATGTCGCGCAGGTCGTAATGCGCGCCGAGGTTGGCGAGCTTCTCCGCGCGACGCAGGGATTTGCGCAGGGCGGCGACCTTCAGCATGCGGTCGATGCGCACGGTGACCGTCGCCTCCGATTTGTCGAAGTTCACGGTCGCGTTCTCGACCTCCGGAACCTTGGCCCATTCGGCCGCGACCGCGCGGCCGCACACCGTGGTCAGCAGGCCCGTCAAGGTGATCGCGTAGCGGCCCGGGGGGAGTTCGGTGAACTCGCGCGTGGTGGGAGCGGCGGCGAAAGCGGGGCCGGCGAGCGCCAGAAGCGAGGCCAGCAACGCGATTCTCATTCCTCAATAGCATAACAGCCGCGGTGGGAATTGTCCATGACCGAGGATATCCGAGGAAATGGTCGCGTCCATCGTTGTAGGAAGCGACCGCGTGATTTGTTAGGATGGGCGCGCGTGGATTTATTCGGACGAGTGTCGTGGATCATGTTCGCGGCCGGCGCCATTCCCACCGGGGTGGCGGGCTGGTGGATCGGCACCCATGCCGGCCAGCCCCTGTCGGCGGCGGCGATCGTCCTCATCGCCGCGGCGAGCGCGGCGTCTCTGGTGTGCGCGTACCTCGCCTGGCGCTGGTTCGTGGCTCCCTTGCGCGAACTCGAGCTCGGGCTCGAGCGCTGGACGCGCGGTGACCTCACGACCCCGCTCGACGAGGCGAGGCTCGCGGGCTGGCGACGGCTGGCGGGGCAGTTCTCCCGGGCGCAGGACGACATGCGGCGCGCGCTCGACGACGCGAACGCGGGCCTGGCGCGCGAACGCGCGCGGCTGGAGACGCTCGTCGAGCGCATTCCCGACGCGCTCGTCATCACTAATCTGCGCGGCGAGGTCACCTTCCTCAACGCGGCGGCCCTTCCGTTGTTCGGGGCCTCGCGAGAGGACATCATGTCCGGCGGCAAGGGCCTGCTGCAGCCGCGCGATCCGTCGAAGTGGCGCCTGCGCGTGCAGGATGTGCTCAAGGCTCACACCTCGGGCGGCGTCATGGAAATTCCGGCCGCGGCGGGCGGGCCTGCGACGAGCTACCGCACGACGGTCACGATGTTCACCGACCCCGTGACGGGGGACTTCGGCGTGCTCATGATGCTGCGCGACCAGACCGCGGAGAAGCGCATCGACGCGCTTAAAGAGGAATTTTTCCAGGCCGCCGCGCATGATTTGCGCGCCCCCCTGTTCGCCGTTCAGGGGTATCTGCGACTATTGAAGAAGTCGATCGAGCCCGACGACCGCCAGAAAAACTGGCTCGAGGCGATCGACCAGTCGTGCGAGCGCCTCACGGCGTTGGTCAAGGACGCGCTCGACGCCGCGCGCATCGAGAGCGGCATGCTGCGCCTGCTGCCCGCGTCCGTCGAGCCCAGCACCTTGCTGCGCCGCGCGACGCGGCTATTCCAGCCGATGGCCGACGAGAAGGGAGTGTCGCTTGAAACGCGGCTCAACGAGGGGGCGCCGGCCAATTTCGACGCCGACGAGCGCCTGATCGAGCGGCTCGTGCACAACCTCGTCGCCAACGCGCTCAAGTTCACGCCCAAGGGCGGGCTCGTGCTCGTTGAGGCCTCGGCCGCGGGGCCCGACCGCCTCGAGCTCGTGGTCACCGACACCGGCCCGGGAATCCCCGAGGGTCAGCGCGCCGCCGTCTTCGAAAAATTCCGCCAGCTCGACACCAACCTGCCGAAATCCGGGTTCGGCCTCGGGCTGTCCATCTGCGCCAAGATCGTCAAGCTGCATAAAGGCGAAATCTGGGTTCAGCCCGCCAAAACCGGCGGCGCCCAATTCGTCGTCCGTCTTCCCCTCGTCCAAATCCCGAAGGAGGCTATTAATAAATGAACGCCCACACGCCGGCCTATCCCGTCCTCGCCGACCGCCTGTCGCCGTCAACCGGCCTGTTGCACGACGCGGCCGCCGTCGTCGTCGCCAGCCTTTTCGTCGCCGTCTGCGCCCAGGTCGAGATCCGTCTGCCCTTCACGCCCGTGCCGGTGAGCGGCGGGACCTTGGGCGTGCTCTACGCCGGCGCGCTCCTCGGCTCGCGCCGCGGTGCCGCCGCCGTCGCGCTGTACCTGCTCGAAGGCTCCGCGGGGCTTCCGGTGTTCTCCGGCGGCGCCGCCGGCATCGCGCACCTCTTCGGTCCGACGGGCGGCTATCTCGTGGGCTTCCCGGTCGGCGCTTTCGCGACGGGGTTGCTCGCCGAGCGCGGCTGGGACCGAACGCCTCTCAAGACCTTCCTCGCCATGCTCGCGGGAAGCCTGCCGATCTTCGCCCTGGGCCTGCTCGGCTTGTCGCGGTTCGTGCCTTCCTCGACCTTGCTCGCGCAGGGGTTGTGGCCTTTCGTGCCCGGCGACCTGTTCAAGTCGGCGGTGTCGGCCGGGCTCCTGCCGCTGGGCTGGAAATTGCTCGGAGATAAGAGGAACTGAATCGGGGTTGACAGCCTCCGGGGACCCGTTTATACTTTGCCCGGCTTACTTATTTCCAATATTACTTTCGCTTATTAATGAAAAATAAAGGCAAACTGCTCGACGCCGCGATGGGGCTCGCGTTGACCCTGTTGGTCGCCGGCAGCTATTTTTTCCGGTTGCCCTTTCTGGAAAGCGTCGAGTTCAAGGCTTACGACTTGCGCGCCAAGCTGCGCCAGAACCTCGTGCCGCCGCCCGAAATCGTCCTGGTCGCCATCGACGACGATTCGATCGCGCAGATCGGCCGTTGGCCGTGGCCCCGCACCCGCATGGCGGCGGCGATCGACAAGCTCAAGG